>DATKVT010000095.1 GCA_035529935.1 Williamwhitmania sp.
GCCACATGGGCATATTCGCTGGGCTTGCTGGAACCTATTTGCATGTGCCAAATCTCAAGGAGCGCAGGAAAACTCAACCACTATCGGAACTTGCCTTGGAGGCAATTCGGGAGGGCCGCATGGCTCCCTATGGCTCCCACAACAACAGCGAAAAGCTCACCGTTGCATTTCTAGAATACTTTTTTCAAATTGCGCTTTACAGCAAGGACCCCGGCCTACTTAGAATTCTGCTTCATAAAGGAACTACGCGTGATAAGCTCATTGCCATTGGAGTATCCAACGGTTTCGCTGAACTTAAGCGCCACAAGATAACCATGAACTTCATCGAGATGTTTCACAAATGCTTCTGTGGTGTAACACCTCACTTCACCAAGCGATGGTTTGTCCCCAAAGTTTATAAGCCCATTTTCGATGAAGCCATAAAAATTGCCGACACGCGTAACGAAAAACCGGAGTTGATGGTTGAAACATTTAGAACCTCCATCTCCGCTATTTTTGAACAGCTAAACATCATTCTTGCCCAACGGCTGACAACAAAGTTGGAAGCACTCCTATCGAGCGGAGCCAAAGAGAAACTAAACCTCAACCATCTCATCGAAAGTTTTGAGGTACCGAGCCAATTCCGCACCATCCTTGATAGCTCGAAAAGCGGGAACGGTATACAACAAATCAACGGCATGACAACTATGAACGTGTCAGCCTTTCTTGACGGGCTCTCCTTCCCCTTCCTCACAGCAGCACTCGTACTAGGAGCGACCTTTACTAGCGCTCACGTAATTTACAATACACGGCCGCTACTCAACTCCTTTGCTAACCAAATGGGACGATTCCGTCACCCCAAGCGAATGCTTTGGCTAACCGACACTTTTGAGGATAAAAACGGCGTAGCACTCGTTCTCAAATCCATTCATCAGGAGATAAAGCGGAGAAATCTACCTATCGACCTGCTTGTATGTAGCAGCACTCTTGAACCCGACGACCACCTTATCGTTGTTAAGCCCCAGGCAGAGTTCAACATCCCGTTCTACGAACAGCAACCGGTCCGTATTCCAAATGTGCTGGAAATTCACGACCTGTTTCTGAATGGTGAGTATGACCGTATTATGTGCTCCACTGAAGGAGCCATGGGCCTTATTTCGCTCTATTTGAAGAATGCCTACTCCGTCCCCACACACTTCTACATCCACACCGACTGGATTATGTTTGCCCGCAAGGTGCTCAATTTCGACGTTCATAACCTCAACCGGTTTCGCCGATTACTACGAGCATTTTACGGCAGCTTCGACAGCCTGTTTGTACTCAACACCGACCAACAAAAATGGCTCACCGGAAAGAGCATGGCCTTTGAGCCTGAGAAAGTATTCCTTACCGCTCACTGGGCTGACGAAGGATTTGAACCAAAACAAAAGTCGAAAGCTGAAATTTTTGGAGTTGAAGAGCATGAAACGGTAGTTCTATTTGCTGGTAGAATTAGCAACGAAAAAGGAGTAATGGAACTCCCTGCTATTTATGGTGAAGTAAGAGCACAATACCCATCCGTTCGCTTTGCCATTGCAGGAACAGGCCCAGCGGAACCTGAATTAAAAGAAGCCTTGCCCGAAGCGATTTACCTTGGCTGGGTAGATCATAACGAATTGGTGGATGTATACTCGGCAGCAGATCTGCTCATTCTTCCCTCAAAGTTCGACACATTTGGATGCGTAGTGCTCGAGGCCTTAAGCTGTGGATTACCTGTTGTTGCTTACAAAACAAAAGGGCCAAAGGATATCATTCTGGATGGTGAAAACGGCTATCTCTCCCCTAGCAGGACCGATATGGTAAAAAAGATAGGGCAATTCATCCAAAATCCAGACTTACAAAAAACATTTAAAGTGGCAGCATTGGAGCGAGCTAAGTTCTTCAGCACCGATAGAATAGTAAACCAACTACTTCAGGATGTTAAGCTAGCATAGGTTAGAATGTCCAAAGGAGGGAAGCAATCCAAGAATTGGATATGGTGGAAGCATGGGGTAGTATACCAAATCTACCCCCGTAGCTTTTATGACTCCAACGGGGACGGCATTGGCGATATCCCTGGAATTATTCAAAAGTTAGATTATCTCACCTCTCTTGGCATCGATGCCGTATGGCTTTCTCCCGTATATGAATCACCCATGTACGATTTTGGCTACGATATCCGCAACTACCGGAACATCGACCCAATTTTTGGCACTCTCCACGATTTTAAGGTATTGCTGAAAGAGGCTCATCATAGAAACATTCGGATTATAATGGATATGGTGATGAACCATACCTCACACCAGCATCCTTGGTTTTTGGAATCGAAGGCATCGCGGAGCAATGCAAAGCGAAATTGGTATATCTGGTCCAATGGCAAGGGACCTCTGCCGCCCAACAACTGGCTTTCAGCTTTTGGCGGAAGTGCTTGGGAATGGGATTCATCAACCGAGCAGTACTACATGCACTCCTTTCTTAAGGAACAACCCGACCTAAACTGGCGCAACGAGGAGATGGCCGACACCTTTTTTCAGGAGATAACCTTTTGGCTCAACCTTGGCGTAGATGGTTTCCGACTGGATGTTATTAACTGGATTGGAAAAGATAAAAAGTTTCGAGACAATCCATTCTGGCTTAAACTTCTTGGCATTCAGAAGCACCAATACGACCGTAACAGAGCCATCTCGCACAAGGTGGTTAAACGGTTACGCAAGCAACTTGATGCGCACAAAGACAAACTGCTCGTTGGGGAGGTATTTGTCTTTCCTCCCGGTAATCCAGCACTTGCAGCGAGTTATCTGGGAAAGAACAATGACGAACTGCATCTCGCATTCGATTTCTCGCTCATTTACCGCTGGTGGAGCGCAAAGTTGTTTTACAAATGCTTAAAGCGCTGGTACGATCATATTCCAGAGAACGGATGGCCGGCACTGGTACTCTCCAACCACGATATGCCTCGCGCTATTAGTCGTTATGGCAAAGGAAGAGAAAAGACAAAAAAGGCACGGGTAGCCGCATTTTTAATTCTAACCGCCAAAGGAACACCGTTTCTCTACTACGGGGAAGAGATTGGAATGCCCAACTTAAAATTACCTAAAAGTCAAATCAGTGATCCGCTGGGCAAACGCTACTGGCCTATCTATCCAGGAAGAGATCCGTCAAGAGCACCAATGCAGTGGAGCAGCGAGCGCTACGCCGGATTTTCAACAACCACTCCTTGGATTAAGGTGGACCCTTGCTACAAAAAAGTGAATGTCGAAGATCAACAAAAGGACCACCACTCCTTGTTGAATACCTACCAAAAACTCATTCAACTTCGGAAAAAAAGTTGGGCGCTTCAAGCTGGCGATCATCAGTTTGTAAAAACCGGAAGAAATGGGATACTCGCCTACCTAAGGATTTATGGCAGTGAGAAGATGCTTGTTGTACTCAATTTTTCTGGGCAGGAAAGGGAAGCAGAAATTCCAGAAAAGAGTGGTATTGAATGGGCTGTGGTTGCAGCCACCCACCTGCCTGTTGGTACCTATTTTGAAAAACTACAGTTTAAGTTAAACCCTTACGAGGCAATCGTCCTCAAAAAATTGCCCAGTTAACAAACAGAATGCAAGCCTGTTTGTTTATATATTAAGGTAATGCAGACAATGGTTTATACCGTTTCCTTTAATAAGGATATGCCTCCAATAGGGTCGATATTTGACACTTGAAAAACGCCTTTGCACGGTAAAATGAGACCATCGATAAAACAGCAACCCACCAAAAAAATAGGCAAGCAATAAAAAAGCTACTTTTGCCAACCATGGGTGATTCGTGAAAGAGTAATTGTGGAAACATTTTGACCACAAATTTTTCGGCCATTGGATGAACACCTGAAAATATTTTGCAAATGATAAAGGCAGAAAACATTAGTAGTGTAGCCATCGTTTCGAAGAACGAGAAAATTCCTTATGGTCAACTTTTTGGACATATTGCGGAATTAGCCCAAACCTTTTCTGGAAAAGGCTATACGAGAGTAGCCATCTACGCCGAAAACAGGCCAGAGTGGATTTATGCGTTTTATGCAGCTTGGAAGAATGGATGCACCGTTATTCCCATTGACTTCTCGGCAGCTGCCGATGATGTTGCCTACATCATTAACGACTGCAAGCCCGACTTGCTTTTCGCCAGCAACACTACAAAAGAGGCCCTAGAGAAGATTCAGCCCAACCTTCAGCATATACCTGAAATTGCTTTTCTCAACGAGCAAACTTTCTCACAAAACAGTCTGGAAACAGGTGTCAATCAGCCAGCGGATATTGAAAGCACTGCCGTAATTATCTACACCTCTGGAACCACTGGAAACCCAAAAGGGGTAATGCTCTCATTCAGGAATTTGCTGGCAAACATTGAGGCAGTTTCCAAAGACGTTAAGATTTTCGATGCCAACAGGCAGGTTCTCATTCTACTGCCACTACACCACATCTTCCCACTAGTCGGCTCCTTAGTAGCGCCGCTCTTTGTTGGTGCATCGGTAGTTATTGCACCCTCCATGCAGTCATCAGATCTGCTAGAAACTCTAAAGCAAAACGAGGTAGCCATCATGATTGGCGTTCCTCGGCTCTACGAACTACTATTTAAGGGGCTAAAAGCCAAACTTGACTCGAGTTTTGTGGCACGAAACCTCTTTGCCATCGTTCGCCGGCTTCACAGCCCAAAGCTTTCACGAAAAATTTTCAAGAAGGTGCACGACGGGTTTGGAGGTCATTTGGAAATAATGGTTGCTGGTGGTGCTGCCTTAAACAAGGAAGTTGGACGCTTCTTCAGAGACCTCGGGTTCGATGTGCTCGAAGGGTATGGCATGACCGAAGCCTCTCCTATGATTACCTTCACCCGACCGGGCAAGCTGCATATTGGCTCCCCCGGCCAACCACTGCCCAATATGCAGGTTGAAATCCGTGACGGAGAAATTGTGGCAAAGGGTCCCAACATAATGCAAGGCTACTACAACCGCCCCGAAGAAACCGCTGAGGTGGTAAAGGATGGATGGCTCTATACAGGAGACCTTGGCCGCATTGACAAAAAAGGGTATCTCTACATTACCGGACGAAAGAAAGAGATAATTGTTTTATCGAACGGAAAAAACGTTAATCCTGTGGAGTTGGAAGCCAAGCTCGAAAAGGCAAGCCCTTGCATTCGCGAAGCAGGAGTTTTCATGAGCAACGACCAACTTCACGCGGTTATTCTTCCGGACCTACAAGTCACTGGAGAGAAAGAGATTAAGGATATTGAAAAATATTTCAGAGAAGAGGTTATACAGGATCTAAACAGCAAACTGAGCTCCTACAAACGAATAATGCAGTTTACCATCATAAGGGAAGAGCTTCCAAGGACAAAGTTGGGAAAGATTCAGCGCTTTAAACTTTCTGAAATGGCCGAAAAGCCAACACGAGGCAAGGAGCAAGTAGCGCAACCCACTACGGTAGAATACCTAGCCGTTAAGACATTCATCGAAAGCCAGGTCGACATGGACATTTCACCCAACGACCACATCGAATTCGACATTGCTCTCGATTCACTTGGAAAGTTGAACCTGATAGACTACATCGAAAAAACCTTTGGCGTAACTATTGAGGAAGACCGACTTCTTAAGTTTCCTTCGGTAAAGGATATTTCGGAATACATCAGCGAGAAAAAGAAATGGTTTAAGGAGGGTACCCACAACTGGTCGGAGGCACTTCGAGAGAAGGTGGACGTTAAGTTACCCAAAACCTGGCCCACACAAAACTTCCTCAAAAACGTTTTCAAAACATTCTTCAAGCTTTACTTCCGCTTCCACGGCGAAGGCATGGAGAATATTCCGATGGGTCCTTGTATTATTGCACCCAACCATCAAAGCTTTTTCGATGGACTTTTTGTGGCAGCTTTTCTTCGACGAAAGATTATGAAGAAGACCTATTTTTACGCTAAGAAAAAACACGTGAACAATGGTTTTCTGCGATTTATGGCCAACACAAACAACGTAATTGTGATGGATACCAATAAGGATTTACTGGAGTCCATTCAAAAGTTGGCAGAGGTGCTTAAAAATGGCCGAAACATCATCATCTTCCCCGAAGGCACCCGTACCACTACAGGCGAGGTAGGTGAATTTAAAAAGACATTTGCCATTTTGAGCACCGAGTTAAATATTCCGGTGGTGCCCGTGGCCATTGAAGGAGCATTCGACGCCCTTCCGCACGGATCAAAGTTTCCGAAGATTGGCACCAAAGTTCATATCAAATTTTTACCGGCCGTTTATCCAGAAGGTAACACTCCAGATTCGTTAGCCGAAAAAGTTCAACGGGAAATAACTCAACGAATAGCAGGCTAGTATTAGCAGGGGTTGTAAAAATAAACACCATTTATGGGGCAGCTAAACCATCTGCCCCATTTTTTTATACCTTTGCGCCATCAAACAAATTATCCAAATAATGGACGATTACCACGCGGAGAATTTTAGGTTAAACTAGCTCTAGAGAGGTACTGCCAACTGCAACCTCTGTAGATCTTAATTTATGGAGGTAGCGAAAATGATTAATTACTGGCAAATCATTAAAAATGGTTTACTGCCCCTGCAGTCGTTTGTTAACGGAAGTGTAATAAACGTTGTAGCTCCCACGGCGGATGAACTCAACAGTCTTAGAACCACGTTCAACATTTCGGAAGACTTCCTAACCGACATCATGGATATTGATGAGCGATCGCGCATAGAGGTTGAGGACGATAAGATCTACATCATATACCGCGTTCCATTTTACAACCCAGAGAATGGCATTCCCTACGCTACCATGCCGCTGGGTATTATAATCTCCGAAGAGGCTTTCATCGTAATTTCGCAGCACGGCAACGATGTGCTCTCCGAAGTATTTTCGCGCACCATTCGCAAAACCAGCGAATATACCAACATGGTTGAGTTCCTTTTCAACATCATAAACCACTCCACCTCTGCCTTCCTTAAGTATCTGAAGCAGATTAACTACCAGACCAACCAAATTGAAAAAGATTTGGAGAAGTCGACAAAAAACAAGGAGCTGCACAAGCTCTTGCTCATGGAGAAGTGCCTAGTCTACTTTAATACATCACTTCGGTCGAACCTCATGCTAGTGAACAAGCTCAAAAACCCAAAGTATTTTCCATCGAGCAACATTCCGGAAGATATTGTGGAGGATATCACCATTGAAATAAATCAGGCACTACAGACCACCAACATCTACAGCGACATTTTGGCCGGCATGATGGACGCCTTTGCATCGGTTATCTCCAACAACTTGAACATCGTAATGAAGCAGCTCACCATCATTACCATCATCCTAATGATACCTACATTGGTTTCCAGCTTCTTTGGAATGAACGTGCCCAACATGTTTGAGAATAGCCACTTTGCCTTTGTGAGCATTCTTGCATTCTCTATTATTCTATCGGTTGTTGGCGTGCTGCTAATCCGCATAAAAAAGTGGATTTAGATGGTTGGCTAGTTGGCCGAAAAGCGTAAAATAGTGACATGTGAATAGTGAAAAATGTAGGGGCCCTGAGTCGGGAGATCGAAATTGTGCAGTAGCGCATCTTCAGCCAATGGCCTACCCTACAGCCTTTTCCCTAATAGTCTTACAACCTAAACCCCGAACTACCTACCATGCACCTTCTCGATATTCCTACCTTCATCATTCTACCAAAAACAAGGTAACCTAACGCAGATTCTGTTTCTAAAATCAATCTTTTGCTACATTTGCATGAGCAAAATTTGTTTATGGAAAAGAAAAAAATGCGTGTCGCCTTTATTTCAGTATTGGCAGCCATATTCTTAACCACCTTCAAAATAGTTATTGGAGTATTGACTGGCAGCTTGGGTATTCTTTCCGAAGCGCTGCACTCAACCCTTGACTTGGTTGCGGCCGTTATTACCTTCTTTTCCGTAAGAGTTTCTGATAAGCCTGCCGACAACGACCACAACTTTGGCCATGGAAAGGTGGAAAACCTATCGGCCTTCTTAGAAACTATTCTGCTGTTGATTACCTGCGTTTGGATTATCTATGAGGCCATTCATCGATTGGTTACAGGAAATACCGTTATCGAAATTAACGTTTGGAGTTTTGTTGTGGTGCTAACCTCTATTGCCATTGACTTTACTCGGTCGAGGGCACTTCTTAAGGTGGCCAAGGAGACCAATAGCCAAGCGCTAGAAGCCGACGCCCTACACTTCTCCACCGATATATGGAGCTCCACGGTGGTTCTATTTGGCCTAATCTTTGCCAGCTTTGGCATCTACCTTGCCGACCCCATTGCCGCTTTAGCGGTGGCCGCCATTGTAATCTACATTTCAGTTAGGCTTGGGAAGAAGTCGATTGAAGTGCTTCTCGATAAGGTGCCGGAGGAGACAAGGCGAAAAGTGGAGGGAATTATGGCAAAGGTTTCTGAAATCACCGCCTTTCACGACTTAAAGGTAAGAACTTCTGGCGCTGATACGTTTGTGGAGGTAAATATTCATGTCGACCCCGAACTTTCGATTGGTGAAGCGCATATGATTACCGACAAGATTGAAGATGATATCCGCGAGGCCATCCCGCGGTGTGAGGTGCATGTTCATGCTGAACCGGAAGAACTCCATGTATTCGCCACCAACATTAACAGGACAATGACTACTCAGGCCAAATCAATCTTCACCAAGAAAAAGTTGGCCAATCGATTGCACAAGAATTGATAAAAGAGAAGCCGCTACCTGATTTTTAGTGGAGCGAGAACGGCGGAGATAATCTCTTTGTAGCTATCGCCATAGTGATGGCCTCCCTTCAGAATCAAGATCTGTGCACCCAGTTTACGAAACAGCTCCTGATCCTGCTCCTCATCTTCGTCGGAGCCGTATATGCATATCTTTGGCACATAGCTCATCTTCTTCACCTCAGGCGCCACATCGTAACCACTCTCCATATCGAGGTTGAGCATGCTGCTGATGGTAACCTCAAAATCGGTTTTATCGTCAGGGGAGAGCATGGCCACCATAACTAACCTGCTTTTTAAACTTGGCGAAAGCCGATTAGCCACAAATGGAACTACATCTGCCCCAAAGGAGTAACCCATGAGCAAAATCTTTTCGCGCCCAAACTTTTTGGAGAAGAACAGCAGCAATTTTTCTGCGGCAGCAGCCGTCTCCTCCGGTGTTTTCTTCTCCCAAAAATACTTCTGCGTATCAAGCCCAACCGATGGAATTCCACGACTAGCCAGCTCGTTGGCCAGCGATTGGTCAAAATCGGTCCAGCCGCCATCGCCAGAAATAAGCAAGGCCATCAAAGGGCTACTCCCCTTAGTAGCATCTGTTTCCAAGAATGGAAGATCGGCAATCTCCGAGGCAGCAATGTTCGGCTCGGATGGCTGCACTGAACCACCAAAGGGTTTTGCCGCTTGAATACGCTGAACTGAGCTGAGCAGCACCTTTTCCCAATCCATTACTTCGCCAACCTTTTCGGGAACGCTCACATCGGCGTTTTCCATACCCTTAAAGAACTTTTGACACGCCGCAATTTCTCCATCCTTCTCCTTCCCAAAAGGGATCACCACAAAAGGTGCCAGCAACTTTGCAGAGGCCATCACCGATACTTTGCTATGCTTTGCATTCAGCAACGATTGTAGTCCCGATCCTCTACAAAACTTCTTGTTAAGATCAATGGTGGAAGAAAAACCTAGCGCAACACCACCCTTGAATGTATTGGCTGGAGCCTGGGCTATTAATGCATAAGTTAGCGTAGCACCCGCCTCCCTTCCAATCAAAATTGGCTTATGATACGTTTTTAATCCAAACTTTTTCTGAATGTATATGCTCAGATTTTCAAAGTCTGATGCAGGATAGAGACATTTGCTCTTCGACTCCACAAATAGCGTCATCAGGTGGCGCAGGTCAACGCACACCACCATTAAGTGCTGGTCGGTTATCCGTTTGGCAATTGCATCCATTTCACTTGTCCATCCACCCTTATCCGAAATAATTATGGCAACGCCCGCGGGATTTGCACCAGGATTCAACACTACAACTCTTCCAAATGGCTTATAAACAAGTGTATCGGCTTTACTCCAAGCATAACCCGAAATTGTTATAAAAACAAAGGCGATAAGTGCTAAATACCTCTTCATGGTGACCAAATATTACTGTTTAAAAACCCTAGACAAGGCAACTGGCGATTGGAGTAAGTCGTAGCCATGCTCATACACCAAATATCTATTTTGCCACTCTGGGAAGAACTTCTCCTTAAAATTTCGAAGTCCTTTATATCTTGAAAACACTCGTATCTCCTCGTATGCAAACCGCATGGTTCGTTCGGAAATATCCTTGGCGCGATCCAGTCCCGACATTGGCGCAAGGCCCATGTTCACATACTTATATCCCGAATCTTTAAAGTGAAAAAAAAGATTAACCAAAAGAAACTCCAAGGTGTCATCAGGGGCATCGGATGTCCTGCGGATTAGGTCATAGGTTGCTTCTTCTGGAACATAATCAGGGATAATATTGGCAAAAGCGATAACCTTCTCCTCTGCATTTTCGATGGTCACTACGGTTTGATTTTTCAACGTATCACTGTTAAACTTTCCTTGGGCAAATACCATTTCGGTATACCCTTGGTCGGCAAGCCAGTCGTCCGATACGGCCTTCAACTTTTGCATTAGTCCTGCCTTAAGTGGTGGTTGATACACCTTGAAACTCCACCCTGCATCATTCATGCGATTAATTGCACTCCTCATCGATCGTCTCGATCGACCTTCAATTGTAAATTCATCCAGTGCGACCACGGCCTCCTGCCCAATTAGCATGGCCTTTTTATGAATACTCCGGTAGGTCTCCAAGTACTCCTCCGGCACGCGATAAAACAGTGGCATAAGTCCATTTTGGTAGCAGAACCTATCGAACTCATGGACGGCCATCTTCATATCCTCCCTTGATTGGCACACCGGATTTTCGAGCACTACGGCGTAATTCCCGGTAATGCGGTAGGCAATAAACCCATCAACCGAAGTGGTAAAGTAGAAAAGCTTATCGGTTGAATATTTGAAGTAGTCAAGTGAGGAATTTCCAAAGCGATGCACCATACCTGTTGCCCGAGACAGTGCCTCTTCCTCCTTTTCATCCCTGAACACATAAGGGCGAAATAGGGTATAAACCAGAAAGGCAATTGAACTAATACCGGCAAAGTTGATGGATAGAAGAAAGTTTCTGGCAAACTTATCATGGGCGATCAAGTCGGGAGGGTTTTGCAGAAAAAATCCCTGCACGGTATAGTAAGCCGATTGGCTCAAACTAAAATCATGATGAAAATGCTTCTTATCGAGGTAGTAGAATCCCACAATTCCGTAGAGCATAACCACCGCCGCCGAGAACAGGGCTGTCTTGACTCCTAGAATTCGCAGCGAGGGATTGCTACGAACATAATACTGCTTTCGGGTTAACCACAGCGACAGCACAAGAAGCATGGCAAACATTGCCTCCTCATAATCGATAGCCTTGGTGAGGTTGGCGGCAATGGAAACGATGGCCAGCACCATGGCCACATTCCAAGTTATGCGCAATCCCTTTAGCAGAAAGGCTGAGGTGGCTAGCAAGAATATTCCGGACGCAAGGGTAAAGTAAACCGATGCATTGATGGCGGACATGGGTAAAAAATCTCGGATAAGTGCAAAACGCTCTGGAATGGCAGGTGTAACAGCCGACACAATGTTTATCACACCCAAAAAGAAAGTTAGAAGCGATGGTACTACTCGAAGAACGAGACTATTGCGAACAAGCACAAAGCTGAGGGCACCTCCAATTAGCGGGAGCCAAAACTCGAAGAACCGGTAAAGGAATGTTATTGAAACAGCCTCCATGGTGGAAAAGCCAAACCGGGTGAGGATAAAAGCTAACGAGAGTTCTATGGCTCCAAGACCTCGGAGAAATGGCGAGAGGAGGAGAAAAAGTATGGATACGATGTAGCCGATTATTGCAGCCTCCCAGCTACCTACAAAACCCAATGCCTTCATGGCAATCCATAGGTGACCTATTCCGCAAAACTCAATAAAGACAGAGGTGATGATGGTTAAGATAAACGACTTTACCTTGAACGACTGAGCCTGTACCTCCTCAATAACCGACGCAAACTGAGGACTAAACCGAACAATGATTCGATACACCACACGTCCCTTAATGGCCGATCGAAAAATCCAATATAAGAGGGCAACAAAGGCGACTATTCCAGTAAATGCATACACCTCCCCGCTCGAAAGATTTTTAGTAATAGCAAGGTAGAGGAGGCTGGGAATAGCCACTAAAATAACGGAGACAATTCCTACGATAGCATAGATGCTCGAGGCAATGTGAATCTGCGTTTTAGAAATATTCTGCTTTTCAATGGGCTTGGTAAAAAAGGCCAACGAGGAGATACCTCCTGCCGGCAAAAAAATGCTAATAAAATTTCGTTTAAGGAAAAGAAGTATGGCGTTTCGAAACCCAATTTTACAGCCCAGCGATCGAAAACTGAAGACATACATCAATGCCTGCAACAAAACATAGGTCAAGGTTATTACCAGCCCTAGGAGTACCCAAGATGCACTTGCGTTGGTTAGAGCACTCTTGATATTCTGAAATTCCGCACCCTGGTGAAGGAAAAAGTATATGGCCACCGAAAGGAAAAATGCAGCAATGATAAACTGAATGAGCATTTTTCGATTTTCAGAAATCAACTTCTGAAAGCCAAGCTGGGCTGTCAATCTCTTTAATACATGGCTGTGCTGCATAGATTATCAGTTAGGCGCATTTGTAAACAGAAAAAAGAACGTAAAGTTAGAAAGAAGCCCTAATCACTAGGCATCGTTTGCATAATTTAACGTTCCCGACTCATCCTTCTTTATTCCACAATATATCAATTTTTATCAGGCAAAGCAAGCATTGCTAAGTGCCTATCAAAAGAAACATCATCCTTTTCTATCCATGCTTCAACGCCATGAGAATAAAAATAGAATTCAATTGCAGCAACCTGATTCGGCCAATTAAAATTATATTGAATAGAAAAAAGAAAAGGTAATTTGGTCATCCTATTCATTCATTCGCTATTTTAGAGGGAAAATTATATTGATCCTTGTCATGAATTGCCACAATGTTAAATACGATAAAAATCGACCTAAACATTTATAACTAGTTCAAAAAACAAACTTTATGAAAAAAGGATTACTGCTTGGCCTAATGGGGACCCTACTCTTTCCCTTGGCTGCATCTGCCAGTGAGGCCGACCTAAAGATCCCCGAGCTGAGTGCAGGGCAAAACCATCTCTTAATGATCGGCATTCTGGTGTGCATTCTTGGTTTTGTCTTCGGAATATACCAGTTTTTGAAAGTAAGAAGAATAAAGGCACACTCTTCAATGCTTGAAGTTGGCCAAATTATCTTCGAAACCTGCAAAACCTATCTTTTGCAGCAGGGCAAGTTTTTAATTCTTCTTTTCACCTTTATTGCCCTATTTATTTCGTTCTACTTTGGAGGGCTCCAGAGCACCTCATTTGGAGGTGTAATGCTCATCCTCATGTGGACGGTAATTGGGGTATTGGGCTCCTATGGTGTTGCATGGTTTGGAATTCGCATGAATACCCTCGCCAACAGCCGCATGGCCTTCGCCTCCCTCGAGCGCAAACCACTCAAACTCCTCAACATTCCGTTGGATGCAGGTATGAGCATTGGTGTGGTGCTCATTTCGGTGGAGCTCATTATGATGCTTACCATACTGATATTTGTTCCTCGGGAGTATGCCGGTGCCAGCTTTATTGGCTTTGCCATTGGTGAATCGCTTGGAGCCAGCGCCCTTCGTATTGCAGGAGGTATCTTCACCAAGATTGCTGATATTGGTTCGGACCTGATGAAGATTGCCTTCAACATTAAGGAGGACGACCCGCGCAACCCCGGCGTTATTGCCGACTGCACTGGTGACAATGCTGGTGACAGCGTTGGACCAACCGCCGATGGTTTTGAAACCTATGGTGTTACCGGCGTAGCTCTCATCTCCTTCATCGTTCTTTCGGTTACCAGCATTCAATACCAAACGGAGCTGCTCACCTGGATCTTCGCCATGCGTATCCTCATGATTGGCACCTCCATTTTTTCGTTCTGGATTAACAGATACATCAGCAACCTCCGCTATAGCACCAAGGATGATATCGACTTTGAGCGACCACTCACCAACCTCATTTGGATCACCTCCATTATGTCTATCCTAGTTACTTACGCCATCAGCTACATTCTAATTGGTCCAGGAACTGTTCTTGGAACCGATGATTCCAGCTTATGGCTCGTACTCTCCTCGATCATCAGCTGTGGAACATTAGGTGCTGCGCTTATTCCGGAGTTCACCAAAATTTTCACCAGTCCAAAGTCGAAGCACGTGAACGAGGTTGTTCAAGCTTCCCGCGAAGGTGGAGCATCTCTCAACATTCTCTCGGGTTTGGTTGCCGGTAACTTCAGCGCCTTCTGGATGGGCATGGTATTCTTTGTGCTTATGTTCCTAGCCTACTTCTTTAGCCAATTTGGTCTACATGCCATTATGGGCTACGAAACCATCTTTGCATTTGGTTTAGTGGCCTTCGGATTCTTGGGCATGGGACCAGTTACAATTGCAGTAGATAGCTACGGACCGGTTACCGATAATGCACAATCGGTGTATGAACTTTCGCTCATTGAGGGAAGACCAAATGTTGCTGCCGAAATTGAAAAGGATTTTGGGTTTAAACCCGATTTTGAAAAGGCAAAGCACTACCTCGAAGCCAACGATGGTGCCGGGAATACCTTTAAGGCAACCGCTAAGCCTGTTCTTATCGGAACGGCGGTTGTAGGTGCCACCACCATGATATTCTCGCTAATTCTGGTGATCAAAAACACCCTTGGTATTCAGCCCGAGATGGTGCTTAACCTGCTCAATCCATGGTCGATCCTTGGATTTATTGCCGGTGGTGCAGTTATTTACTGGTTTACCGGTGCATCAATCCAGGCCGTTTCTACCGGAGCTTACCGTGCCGTAGAGTATATTAAGCAGCACATTAACCTCGATCCCGGAGCCAGCGCATCGGCCAGCACCGAGAACTCCAAGGAGGTGGTGAAGATCTGCACCCAGTATGCGCAAAAGGGGATGATCAACATCTTTATTGCCATATTCTCGTTTGCCATTGCCTTCTCGTTTATGTCGGCTCCTTCCGGAACGGGTGATCCGGTTAAGGCAGCATCGGTATCTCTATTCATCAGCTACCTCATCTCCATTGCCGTATTTGGATTGTTCCAGGCCATCTTTATGGCTAACGCTGGTGGTGCCTGGGATAATGCCAAGAAGGTGGTAGAGGTAGACCTTCAGGAGAAGGGAACCCCTCTCCATGAGGCAACCGTTGTAGGCGATACCGTTGGTGACCCATTTAAGGACACCTCCTCCGTTTCGCTCAACCCCATTATCAAGTTCACCACGCTGTTTGGTCTGCTTGCCATGGAGATTGCCATTTCGGAGCGCTTCCGCGACATTGCTCCATACGTAGGCGTAATATTCCTAATTATCGCGCTGGTATTTGTGTGGAGGTCGTTCTACAGCATGCGAATTCCTAAAAAGTAAGATAGTTCTTGCACTAATTTGAAGAGGGATGCCTGTTGAGCGTCCCTCTTTTTTGCCCAGCCATTAAAAACCTTTTTGATTGTTTTTAAATAGCAGAAGATGAGTGGCATAAGCGATTTGCGGGTTAATAATATTTCGTTGAATTTTCTACTAATTCTCCATCAATCCAATCCTCTGTGTACCATATCTTTTTTGATTTTCTGGTTTCACTACTTGAATATTTAGTCATCTTCCCATGTCTTTTCCCATATCGATACATTTCGGTGTAATTAACTACATTTCCTATTTCATCAGAATAATGCCCATTAGCCGACCAATAATGGGTTTGCAAACCATGTAAATGACCATTGTAGTAGTTCTCAATACTTGTCAGAATATATTCTTCTGAAGAATAGTAATTCGCTTCGAACCTTCCATAGTACTTCCACTTACCATGCTTATTACCATCTACGTATAGACCTTCAGCAATAACTTCACCGTACTTATCGTAATACTTACAACTGCCATGATAATTACCGTTAAACAATTTTGAAGTTACGATTCTTTCTCTACCGTTCATTTCTTGTACTGGTTCAGTCTTAATATTTTCGTCAATAACTGTTAAATCAAAAGGATTACCATTTTTGTAATTTATAGTTTTATATATTTTCCCCTCAGGGGTATAGTATTTGCAGATACCATCTAAATAACCATATTTAAATCTCCCATTCACATAGATTCTATCATTATAGTATATTGAAAAACTACCATTAAATACACCATATAGTTTTTCTTCACCTAAACTACCATCTAAAAAACCATTAGTAACGATTTTATCTTTACCAACTTTAATATCCATTGAATAAGATTCATAATATTCTTTTTGAGTGTTAAAATGATTAGTTATTAATAGAATAGAATCATAGTTTATAGAATTATCAAATTTGCAATAGAATGCTATCTGTTTGTCTTTTGCAAACCACTCTCCTCTCATGATACCATTTTCCACAAGACCTTTTGATTTGGCAATCCCATTTTCATCAAACAGTTCATGCATACCTGTCTTGAGGTAAATTGTATCACCCCCAACTATTTCAAATGAATCTTTTCGAATGAAGTAAATTTCATAAGGGATTTTCTCCCCATGGGCATTGTATTGATAAGTAATAACTCGTTTAATATTGGGATTATAAGTAAACTTTGAGTATAGATTGACATTGAAGAATTGAGAAGCCATAATTAAAATAGGGAAACTTAGCATTATTAATGAAGAAATCAGTTTGGAAAACTTTAATTGAAGTGCTTTAAACAAAAAAAGGTAGATAACTATTGAAATTGGTATTATTAAGAGAATTGAAATGTAAGAATTATCAAGACTACCTAAGTAAATTCCCATTGCAACTAAATATATTAATGAAGCAATACTGATGTATTGTGCAATCTTGTCTTTGGGAAATGCTTTATTTTCAGAATTTTTAATTTCTAGATTGGAATCGTTCACCCCTTCTGTATTTAACACCTCATTCTCTTGATTTGACCCATCTTTTAAAATTGACGATTCTTCAGAATGAAGAAATTTCGCTTTTGATAGAACTTTCTTTTTCAGGGTCTGAAATTCATCTTCACTTATAGCTCCTTGGTCTAAAAGTTTCTTAAGTCTATTAATTTCTTCTGCTGAGTTCATATTTATTTAATTTAAATGCATTAATAATATTCAAATTAGTCCCTTCTTTAGGATTTATCTTTCTTTTTCATCGAACCCCAACCTGCAACGTAAAGGCCATTACCATCGTCATAGATAATCATATTGGTAAATGCTCTTGCCACCAGCGAATTATCACCATAACTACCTCCGGCTTTATCAAAATTGATATTTCTATATTTGCCGGTAGCGTTTGTATAACCTTGAACAGGACTTAGTGAAAATGTGCCACTTTCATCTGGTTGTGAAGACCATGATGGTTCATCATCGGTATAAGCAGTTTGCATCCACCCCTTGAAGTTCGTTCCAACTATTTGTAACTTATAGTGAGTATATACGCCATCTTCATGGTCGTAACCAACCCAAGTTCCTTGCATATCTTTTATTACAGCCTGTTCATCCTTAATATCAACTTTAAAAAATGAGCCAAAAATAGCCAACATTACAACTATTATTACTATAGCTCCACAGCCAATCTTTTTCATTCTTTTAAATATTAATTTTCATCAGGAGAACCACCATATATACCAGCATTATTTGGGTCACATGACACATTGAGAGGTGCTAAGGTAGGAGAACCGTCATAAGATGATGGATAATACACACAATAATCATTAACACCATTACTACTCGAGTATTTAATAATTGAATAATTTGTGCCGTCAATTCCGTACTTTTTTACAGCATTTATTACATCTTCTGGAATATTGCCATTAATTAATTGCCAAGTACCTGAAAAATGATTTCTATCGACAGTATTTTGCCCAGTCATACGTGTAACCTCACCCGATTCAAAAGTACCATCGCAATTAAGAGTTGTCCCGGTATCATCACTAACACCTTCGGTTATTGGACTTGGAATGCTACTTGTATATCTTTTCCCACAAATGTCTCGCTTTTTGACATTTGAGAAATTACTACATGACATCATTAAAATTGTTAAGATGAATAAAGTTGTAATTTTCTTCATGACTTATTATTTTAGAAAAATACCTATTGTTACAATTGCCATTATCACTCTATTGACAATGGGTTATAGTTCCACATTAGCCTCCTTTGATAAGTTCGGGAGAAGCCTGATTACACGTCATATCCAGAAGTAATGCTCTTTTACCAGAACCTCTTCCTTGCAGCAGGGTTAAGGTTTACTATTTTTACGCTAGCAACAGTCCGATTGGCACGGATAAGGACATCTATACCCGATTTCGTAATATTAAATTGATATTTCATATCTAACAGCCAGACTAAAACCATTCGCAGTGAATTCCTTAGCATTATTTTTTAGAATCTCATGAGCAGTCAGAATATGCTTCAAATCAAAGATTTTTAGCAGTATTACAATTGCTTTATTATCATTATCAAAATTAATGCCTAGGATGCGAATCTTTTGATCATCCAAATCATTCATTAAATCAAGTACATTCATAATTCTTAAGTTTTTAAAGTTGTAATTGCAGAACCATAATTAATCATTGTATGAAGTCGTCAAATTGTTTTTGGGCAGAGCCTAAAAAATATTATCCAATACGTAGGTCTTTCCTGAGATTGGGTTATAAATAGCGAATTCAATTGTTCCTCCTGTGAGTAAATTGGTATTCTTTCAACATCTAATCGAGTACCCAACCATTCAACAACTTTATTAATATTGTTAACATTATTACTCTTAACGAAAAATCTATCTATTGTGTCATTCGAATATAAATCTTTCATTTTATTGTCGAAATCGACAATTGTTGCCTTAGTTTTTGTGAAATTCCATTTTTGACCGTTTGATTGGTCGACAATTTCATCTATCATTTGCTCAACTTCTTTCATAAGGCATATGTATTACGTGCTGTTTTCGCTTAATTAATTCGTTTAACCTTTTATTAAAACAATTTCATCTGCACTAACTTGCACAAAAGTTCCTGACCCTAAAGCTCGAATTCTAATCCCCTTTTGAACATTTGGATGAATTTCAATAATTTCATAGACAACTTCATTATCAACTGCGAGTCTAACCCGCTGGCCAATTTTAAACTTTTCCATAACAACATCATTTTTTTGTAAATACTTTCATTACTTGAAAAATTAGTATCTAACCATGTTTTTCTTGATTGCCCACTATACTATTTGTATTGTGGTTTGATTGAATTAGCACCTCTTCAACCCAACTTTCTCAACCAAATATATCACACCCTTACCCCAACCTAAAGTCGGTTTATTTAACGTAGAATATTTTGGGTTTAACGTAATGGGGAAAAGTGGAAAGATAGCAGGCAGATTTTGCTAACCCTCCTGCAGCTGGTAGATAAGTTGAATAATTGCCCTTGTACCGGCTGGTAGCCCGTTATGGCTTAAATCAACAAACTCCAGCTTGTGAGCGTTGGTGCGGGTTCTGGCGTTTAGTAAATTGAGGCGTTGCACTATAATATCCAAACCCTTTCCGTTGCCATCCGATTTTTTCAGGTTTTTGGTATACTCCCTACCAACGCCATTATCCTCAACTGCAATAACCAACTGGTTATCGTTTTTCGAAATTTCTACCTTTATTAACCCACGGCCAGCATGGTTTCGGACGCCGTGCTTTATGGCATTTTCCACAAGCGGTTGTATAAGCATCGGGGGCAGCATAACATTCCAGTCGTCCAGCTTATTTGAAAAGGTGACCTGAAACGTATTCTGGAATCGTATCTTCTCAATCTCAACGTATTTTTTCAAAAATTCAATTTCTGCTGAAAGAGGAATATACTCCTCTGCAGCATTGGCAAGGTTGGCCCGTATCACGCTGGAAAGGTTGCCAATAAACGTTAATCCCTCCTCAACATTTCGGTCGAGCACATATCCCTGAATCGATTGCAGAGAGTTAAATATAAAGTGTGGGTTCATTTGCAGCTGCAGGGAGCGCAGCTGCAGCTCTGAATTGCTTGTAATAAGGGCCGACCTTTCCTCGTGCTGTTGGTTCAGTCGAATAATACGGATTTTTACAATAAGAAAAATAAACAGGATGATGAGCAAAGCGAGGGGAACCAAAAACCAAAGCTCGAGCCAAAACGGCAACCTCACTTTAAACGAAATGGTCTTGAGATACACGGTTCTGTTCTCCTTATCGAACGCCTGCAGAGTAACGGTATAGCTGCCCGATCGTGGCGACTCCATGTTAACCTTACTGCCAACAACCCAGCCTCCATCATTCACCCGGTAGCTATAGCTCATGTTTTTTGCCGAAGGGTATTTAATCACACAAAACTCCAGCTCGATTGAGTGAGTAGAAAAAGGTAGAGACTGATCCTCAATTTCGGCGAGCTGCGCTGCCTTTCCGTTTATGAAAACACCTTGCACTAGAATATTTAGCTGCTGTTTAAGCTCACGGTCGGGACTAATCTTAATAATCCTGTCGGTGGTGTGTACGTACACATTGCCAAACCTGTCCCTAATTGGCCCCACCGCCGATATGGCATCATAGCCATTGTAGGAGTTGTAAAAATGGTCCACCTGTGGCTGCTTACCCTTTAGGCTATCTAACCTAAAAATATTCAACCCCAAGTTGGTAGATAGCAATAGCTCCTTACCCGTAAATATTAGCCAGTTGCAGTAGGTGCCTGTAATACCAGCATTTTGAGGTGTAAGTATTTTTCGAACAAATAGGCTATCGGAAAGGCCCAGCTCCAACAGGTTGCCGTTGGCAGAGCAGCACCAAATATTGCCACCGTCATCCTTGGCAATATCGGTGAGATTGTTGTCGAGGGATGAGTTGGAATCGTTCAGCGAATATATCCGCTCATGCCTTATGGCATACACCCCATTAAATCTAGAAGCACAGTAGAAAACTCCTTTCGACTCAACAATCTTAAAAATTTCATTCAGTAATCCGTTTGGTGCTCTTAGCGTATCGTAGTCCAACACTCTGCTTAAGCTGAGGGACGGATGGTAGCAAAGCGGTTGGTAGAGAACTCCGGAGTAGGCAGCATGGCCCTTAATCAACTTAACCGCCCCCAGGCCAATGGCAATGTATTGCTTCAGGTCTGGAATGGAGATAATCCCCTTAGTAGTCTGAACATAGAGCTGTCCATCGTTCTCCAAAAAGTTAGACAATTCAATCGTCCGATGCGAACTGAACAGATTGCCAAACCGCTCATCAGTCTTATCCAATATCTTGTTGTAAGTTCGCAACACCCTATTTAGCATCACAGTACCATCAATTACTTTAACAAGTTGCCCCTCCTTAAAAAGGAAAACGCCCTTCTCGGTAAGCACCATAGTAGAATCGCCCACAATAGCCATATCGAGAATGTTGCCATTCTTGCTACAGGAGTATTCCGTAAAGGGCGATTGGTAGGCGCAGTAGAGTCCGTTATCGGAAGCAATCCAAACGGTTTTGGATTTGGGCTCCTCATAAATTTTCCAAACCGATTGAGCATTTATACTAATGGGCTTTTCAGAATAGCTATCCCCGAAAACAAGCTTGCCAAAAGAACCCCTAAACCTCCCTTCGCCCCAACCACCAAGCCACAGCTCCTTGTTACGGTATGGCATCATAGTCCAAATAAGGAACTGGCTATCAACTGGCGCATAAACTCGCGTCAAATTAACATTGGTGAGTGGGCAAGAGTAAATCAGATTTCCTCCATTATAGTATAGGGAGTCGTTCATTACTGCCGAAGCAAAGTGCCCATTGGCTGAAATCCTTTTGGCATAAAACTTGCGATTATTTTTGCCTTCAACCATTAGCTTATACAAACCGTTCAACTTCCATCCTAAATTGGTAAAAAAAACATGTCCACCGCCCTCAGCAATTGACGTAGTGGCTGCTTTTTTTTCTGAATCCTTCGGAAATTCAACCGGAATGAGCGTGGTGTCTTGAAGATTAAAAAGCCCGTAATCTGTTCCAACCAGCAAAGTCTTAAAACAGCTGCTGTAATGCAGGCTTCGAAATGAGTTGGGGTAAGGCCCATTGGTATGCAGAATTTTCACCACCGAATCGTTCCTAATTGCAGCCAATCCAGATCTGTAACAGCCAACAAAAAGGTTGTTTTGGTTATCGAACTCCACTGCCCACACAGCGTTGGAGGGTAGCCCATCGGTTTTGTAGAAGTTCCTAAAACTGTTGCCATTGTAGCACGATAGCCCCTTCTCAGTGGCAATCCATAGGTTCCCGAACCTGTCGGCCTTAATGTCATGAACCACATTGCCCGCCAAACCATCCTCCTCGGTAAAGTGTGCGGTGGGCTTTTGCTGAGCCATGCTGGTGTGTGTGATAGCGATTAACAGCACCAAAAGCAAAAATAGAAGTCTATTTATCAATGGGCTAACATTTTCTTGATGTCGTTGGTAATTATTGTGCTGTTTCGCACCGATACGGGGACTTTCATCCCGCTTTTAAGCAAAACATAGCTTTCATTGGCCTTTACAAACTTTCTTATATAGAAAATGTTAACCAGATACGATTTGTGCGTTCGATAGAAATGCATTGCTGGCAGTACTTCCTGCATACTCTTCAGCGTTTTTGTAACCGTTATCTTTTTCCCTAGGTTTGTCACTATTACGGCATAGGATTGGTCGGCGTAGCAGTATTCAATATTCTTGGTGCTCTCCATTATAAAACCGTTTTCAACATCGAGCACCACATTCACGCCCGGCATTTCAGCGGTTGTAAGTACATTAATCCTATCCTCGAGCTCCCGCTGCTGCTGTTCGTCCTCAATTTCATGGGCGACCTTCTGAAGGGCCTCCCTGAGTTCCAAAAAGTTTATGGGCTTTAAAAGGTAGTCCGTTGCTGAATTCTTAAGGGCTTCAATTGCATATTGGCTATGGGCGGTGACAAAAATGACCCTAAATTGAGGCTCTTTGAAGTAGTCGTAAATTTCCAAGCCACTCTTGTTGGGCATGTCAATATCCAAAAAAACTAACTCAGGTTTGGTTGAGTTAATTAGCTTGATACCCTCATCGAGGTTATGGGCACTTCCCAGCACCTTAACTGGAGTATTGGTAAAATCCTTGAGCAACTGCGATAAAACGCTAATGGCATTTTGCTCATCATCAATAATAACAGCAGTAAGCATGCACTTTTGTTTTCAAAATTACGATGAAATAGATGAAAACCAAACCGATTTATTTAAAGTTGCCCAATAGGGGTTAACCGTAATCAAATGCTTCCATTAATACTGATAATGGTGCAGTTACTAGCAATAATAACATTGGCCGACATAACAACCTTGATATAAGAACATTTAGAGTAGCAAAACCAACAATTAGCGTATTTACTTACACTAATGATATTCCAGTAGTTAATGGAGAAATTCAACTTCCAGCAGATAATGACATTGATTTCGATAGCCAGATACGCCAACTATCAGATACGGAATATTTCGAATATAATGAAAATGGTAATTTTTTTCTAACCATACCCTGCAATAGAGCTAAGGTAATTACTGATGAAAATGGTCAAGACGTGTATATTGATGAGAATTCGCCTAGCGGTGTATTTACCAAATTCTTTGGTATGATACTTATTGAATATCCAGATTTAAATGACCTGCCACAAAATTCTGGTTGGTCACACAAATTTTTTGGTCATGATAATGAATATAAGGCACGTGGCTGGTTTAAAATACCACAAAGTGTTGGTTTACTGAGTGATACTAATCAAGACAATCCTAATGGTATTTATCCCCCAGAATACATTACCGCAAACAATAATGCATGGAGAAGAGAGTATCAGGAATTCAGCGGTGGTAGCATTTATAGTGTTGCACAATTCTATCCAACCAAGTGGGGTGCTAGTGGTGCTGGTGGTCAGAATTTTGAAAACAGTTTCACTAATAGTAGTGGTGTTGGCTATAACTATGCTGAAATTGCTGGTGCTTGGTTTAAAACCGCAGGATTGGATTGGGTCGTTCAATCAGAACAAACGGATAACCAAAATTATCTTGTACAGCCATATAGTGGCAGCAGCACAACTCCAACATACTATAAGTATAATTTCTCGCCCAATGTCGTTAATTTTAATTCCAGCCTTCCAGCATATAGTGCAGATACATTCTTTGGTGGACAGTGGCTGAACTTCTGCCTGATGTTTCCACAATACGGTTGGTCATATGGCAACCATCTTAACTATGCCGATGTTTACCATAACGATTTTGAGGGTGGTTCACCTAACTTTGTTACCGATAACCAGCAGAAAATATTTGCAGGTTTAGTTAATACTAAGTTCTTATTGAAGGGTGATGCGTTTCAAACAGCATTTATTAACCTACCTAAGCTGGAACTTTCTAAGCTGCTTCAAGTAGATTTAAAGGGTATTAATGTTACTAGGTGGAATGGGGGGTCAGAAAAAGATGTTAATGGTTATAAAAATCAATTTGACATTCAACTTACACCAAACTATTACAAGTATGCAAAAGTAAAGGAAAGAAGTTCGTACTTTTCAAGCAATACCGATGGACGAACCTACAATGCCTTTGGTTGGGATGAGTGGGATAGGTCACCAAACGCCTATACATATCCGTATAATACATATATTTCTAGCACAGATAATAGAAGTGCCTACCTGTTTAAGGGCATGTATGGGAATGATTGCATAAAAATGCTATCGGACTTTGGTGTGATTTAAAATAAAAAACCTCGAAATTACTTCGAGGTTTTTTAAAATACTATGGATGGTTACTATTGCTTGCTCAATACATATCGAAATGTATGTCCACCACCGCTTAAATCTAACGCCATTGTATTGTAATCTGGTTCTAATGGCAATGATGCAATGGTGAATACTTGAGAATCATATTGACCATTAGATAGAGTTAGTGTTGTATTATCTGAGCTAAGCGTCCAAGAAGTATATACGTAGTGCATTGCAGAATTAATTCTATCTGTTTCAATAGCATTACCATTCAGAATAAATTCAAATTGACGTTGTCCTACCACATTA
Organism: Williamwhitmania sp.; assembly: GCA_035529935.1. NCBI lineage: Bacteria > Pseudomonadati > Bacteroidota > Bacteroidia > Bacteroidales > Williamwhitmaniaceae > Williamwhitmania > Williamwhitmania sp. The sequence continues at coordinate 25,195 of DATKVT010000095.1, forward strand.
CTCAATTGACCATCGTAGTAGGTAGCGGTATTAATCCACTTGCCCACGATGTGAGCCACCATAGGGTTGGTAGGGGTAGGAGGAGGAGTAGGATTAACAGCATCATCCTTCTTAGAGCAGCTTGCACTCATCAGTGCAACCATTAGCATCATTGTAATTAAGTAAGTTAGCTTCTTCATTTTGTTTAAAGTTTTAGTTTCATGCCAATTTCTTCCGTTGCTTTGCTGGCTGGGGTTGGCTTCTTTACAGCCGCAAACCGCTAAGACAATATACTTGCTGCATCATTATAAAGTTGTAGGCGTTTTTTTAACGTAGCGTTTTGGGGAATGAACGTTTAGTAGATATAGGATAAACATGCTATTTCGGTTAAATTACCCCGCGCCTCAGCGGGGCTTGATATCTTAGCCTGAGAGAGCGGTGCACGATCAAATGGCATCAAAATCTTCCCGGCTGCCATGCACCACCTTCCAATACCAGCACCCCAGCGGGGTGCAATCTTTGTAGAAATGGATTGTTGTTAGGAGCAGGCGGTGCGCATTGGTTTAGTGTTCAAGGCACTTTAGTTACCCCGCACAGCAATGATACAAGGGGAATAAGAAGGGGTTACAAGAAGTCGTAGCGCAGCGAAGATCCCGCGAAAGCGATGTTAGAGGAATTCAGGGAAGATCACCAAATGGTGCGGCATAATGATTTGCATCTCTAATCCATTACAAAATGAGCCTATCTCAACATTGGGTTACCAAATTTTTTCTACCTTAATCACTTCAAATCAAACGAAAAATTCGATGAGCAAAATTGGCTTGGTTCTTGGCGGTGGCGGCGCACGTGGATTCGCCCTTCTTGGCGTGGTGAAGGCACTCTACGAGAAGAATATCTTTCCCGATATGATTTCTGGCGTGAGCGCGGGCGCACTGGCTGGTGTTTTTTTGGCTGATGGAAAAACTCCCGACGCCATTCATGAGCTGTTTAAGCACACCAAGTTCTTCAGCTTCCCCTCCATTCACCTGCCCATGACCGGCCTGATGAGCATCGACCACATCACCAAGACCTTGGATGAAAATATTACCGTTAAGGATTTAAAGGACCTTCGAATACCTTTTTTCGCAGCTGCGTCAAACCTCAATGCAGGGCGCATAGAGTATTTTAACCAGGGACCACTCTCAACCATCATAACCGCCTCTGCCTCCATACCGGTGGTGTTTGCACCTGTAAAAATTAACGGAAATCTTTATGCCGACGGGGGCGTTTTCGACAACCTGCCAGTGGCTCCGCTACTGGGCAAGTGCGACAAGATTATTGCCGTGCACGTCACCCCCTTTCAGCACCTGGATAAAATTGGCAACCTGGTGCAGATTGCCACCCGCACCTTTCACCTAATGGTAAACGCCAGCACCGAGCACACAGTAGAAAAGTGTGACGTACTTATTGAGCCTAGAGAGCTCACAAACTTTGAGATTTGGGACGTAAGCAAGGCCGATGAGATGTTCGCCGTTGGCTACGAATACACAAAACAGATGAAGATATTACTCTAGTATCAGCCCGTTCGGCTGATCATTTCCAGCGCATCGAGGTTGAGTATTTCGATAACACCTTCCGTATCGCTGATAACCCCATCGCTCTTAAGGTCGTTAAGCACGCGGATGGCGCTCATGGTGGACATTCCCGTAAACTCTGCCAAATCCTTGCGCGACAACGTCATCTTAAACCGCTTCGACTTAAACACATCCTTAGCCAAGTGCAGCAGCGCTGATGCAATTCGGCCATTCATCTGCCTATTGGTCATATCGTAAAGCAGCCGATAGGCAAACAGGGTGGTCTCATTTATTCGTCGAATAAGCTGGCTAGCAAACTCGCCATTGGTTTGTATAAGGTTCCTTACCACGTTTATCTCGATGAGGCAAAGGGTAGAATCCTCCACCGCGGCTACGGAAAAATCGAACGTACTTTTGCCGTAAACGGAGGAAAGTCCAATAATTTCACCTGGTGGAAAGAAATTAATAATTACATCGTTATGGCCAGAATCTCCCTCAAGGTATAGCTTCACTAATCCTTGCTTGATATACATTACGTGAGAGGCAAACACTCCCTGCTTGGCAATTATCTCCTTCTTCTTAAACGAAATCTCCACCTTGCTCTGATCAACAAGGCCAAGCTCATCGTGTCCCAACTTCTTGAAACACTCCGACTTCGATTGACAAAAGATACAATTGGCGACATTGGTGTTGCTCATGTTCTCAAATTGTTTGCAATGGCTAATGTAAGAAGTAATTAGATGCACAGCATGAAAAAAGTAGATATTTGTCTACTGGCTAACAGCCATATTTATATATATACCTTGCTTCATGTTTGCGGCGCAAAACTAGTTAATTTTCTATCCGCATGTAACTTGCACCCCATAATTTATCTTGAAAATGGAGGTAAGTTCAAAGCAGAATATTCAAACCTACGGATACATAACTAAGCAAGAGCAGCTCACTACCGAGGCCGCATTTGCCAGCTATGATTCACTGATTCTATCTGTAACTAAACCATTTCCCGGGTACGAAGGTTCAAACGCCCTCGATTCAAAGCCCACCTATGTTTACCTTGGTGTTGACCAGCCCTCAACGGACAACAGTGAGCATATATTCAGAATCACCAAAAGCCTGAGGCAAACATACCATCGAGAATTTGACGCCTGCCCAGGAAGACTAACCCTTTACAACAAGTTTCAGTCGGCCATTCGGGTTATGCTCTCGGAGGAATCTTCCGTTGCGGACATCATATCCCTATTCAACCTCTACGGGGTTACCTTTTCGAAGAACCAGCCAATTGCGCCCTACATCAGCATGGTGAATGTCTACAAGTTTTTTGAGCTGAAAAACATTGCCGACGGCCTATGGACAAGCAACAAAAATCTCGACTGCAAATACTTTCATATCTCTAAATTTCTGAAATGGCCCGACTTCGAAAAAATTGTAATGGAGGTAAAGCAAACGCCCGGTTTTAGCAACTTCGATTTTGCCCAAGCAGCCATGCACAGCCGGTACGGACTGGATGATTTCATACGAGTTTACTCCAAGGAAACTACCATTGAACACCTGCAGGAACTTCGTGCCCTTGTTCAAAGAACCATAGATAAGTATACCATATAACAATCAGCAAAATGAAACAACTCAAAAACGGTGTGGTGCTGTTTGCAATCCTTCTCATAATTTGGGGGCTGCTCAACAACACCTTCGATCCCATAGTGTGGATAACGGGAGCGGCATTGGCGCTGGTCATTGCAGCATTCTCGGCACCACAGCTGAAGGTCTTCTCCGACATCCGGCTAACTCCTGCAGCATTTCTCTACACCATTATCTACCTGGTGGTATTTGCCAAGGATCTGCTGCTCTCCAACCTCGACGTGGCCCGACGGGTAATTTCGCCAAAAATGCCGATTAACCCAGGCATAGTTGAGGCTAAAACTACCCTTAAGTCGCCCATGGCTCGCATGATACTGGCCAACTCCATTACCCTTACCCCGGGCACATTTACGGTGGAGATGCGGGAAGAGATGCTTTACATTCACTGCCTCGACGTTACCACCACCAACACGGAGGAGGCAACTATTGCGCTTGTTAGAAAATTTGAAAAATATCTGGAGGTAATTTATGGTTAACGTGATATTGACTGTGGCTCTGTTCATAGCCATTCTCAGCATACTGCTGTCGCTCATACGATTTATTAAGGGGCCAACTAGCGCTGATAGGCTGGTGGCTTTCGACGTAATGACCGTAACCTCGGTGGCCATTATTGGACTGATAACCTACCTAACTGGCCGAATTATCTACCTCGATGTGGCTATAGTTTACGGTCTGCTAAGCTTTTTGGGCGTTCTGATTGTTGCCCGATACTTCGAAAAGGGACTCTAACACTTACAAGAAGATACAAGATGAACTATATGGAACTAATTGGAGCATTACTGGTACTAGCAGGGTCAATTTTCCTACTGCTGGCCTCGGTTGGATTACTCCGCATGCCCGACTTCTACACCCGAATACAGACCAGCACCAAGGCCTCTACGCTTGGCACCATTCTAATATTTATGGGCATTGGCTTTCTTATGCCGGGATGGATTGGCAAGGTAGTAACGCTCATACTATTTGTGCTCATTACCAACCCCATCTCATCGCATGTGCTGGCCAGAGCGGCTCACCACATTGGCATTCCTCTAACACCTGTTTCCGTAGCCGATGACCTGAAGCGCGACAACGACCAGCTGGAGCAAACCGATAACGCAAACAAATGAATGTTGCTATGATATACTTAATCCTCACCTTAATCCTCAGCTTGGTGATGCTGGTTGGAGCGGTAATGGCCATCCACCACCCAAAGCTGTCGGTGGCAGTTATTGCAGCCGGTAGCGTGAGCCTTTTTGCCTCTGTGCTATTTCTCGTGCTTGCTGCACCCGATGTGGCTATGACCGAAGCAGCCATTGGCAGCGGTCTTTCTACGATAATTTTCTTCTACGTCCTCAATAAAATCAAGAGAGAAAATGATACGCAATAGCCTTATTATCGTGCTACTGGCCGGCCTTGCTGCAATATTCTACGGACTATTCAGCAACTACCATGGAACAGAGAAGCCAAACCAGCTTGCCAGTTACTACACTGCAGAGGAGAACATCAACGCCGTAAATTCGGCGAACTTGGTTACGGCAGTGGTGGTAACCTACCGCGGATTCGACACGCTTGGAGAGGTAACCATACTCTTCATCACCGCCTCCATTGTGGGCTTCTTTATGAAAGGAAAGGTTAAGCCAAAGGAGCAACGAGCCGTTCGGGAAACAAGCGAAATTCTTGCCACAGCCACCAAGGTGCTGGTTCCAGTATTTATTATGTTCGGCATTTACATCATGATAAACGGACACCTCACTCCCGGTGGAGGTTTTCAGGGGGGCGCAGTAATTGCATCGTCGGTGGTTCTACTGCTACTCTCAAACCCCAATATGAAGATAAACCGGACGCTCTTCACCGTTCTCGAGAGCATATCGGGCGTTGGATTTGTAGTAGTTGGAATCATAGGAATTATCCTAGCAGGAGGATTTCTCGACAACCGAATTATGGAAATGGGGAAGTTGGGTTCGCTGCTCAGCGCAGGCGCCATACCAATTATCTACTCCTTCATTGGGCTCAAGGTAGGTTCTGAGCTATCCAACCTTTTGGGCGACTTTAACGAAGTACAAAACGAAATATAATCCTGCACGACCATGGAATACATCAGCCTCGCCACAGGTTTTCTACTAGTTCTCATTGGGATTTGGGGAATTTTGACCAGAAAAAATCTGATTAAGATAATTCTGGGGTTCACCATTTTCGACACTGGTCTCAACGTGATACTGGTTAGCATAGCTTACATTAAAGGTGGCACTGCTCCCATTATCGACAGCACGGTTAGCGCAGCAGATGCCTCCAGCCGCGTAGTAGACCCAGTTCCACAAGCGTTGGTTCTTACCGCCATTGTGATTGGGCTGGGGGTAACAGCACTCATGCTTACCTACGCCCTTAAGCTATACAGGAGCAAACAGACGCTGGACATTGACCAGTTCAAGGATTTGAAATGGTAGCATAACCTTTAAAAATAAGCAAGTGATGATTTCACCGATACATATAATCACCATTACGCTGGGAACTGCTTTTGCCCTTGGATTTCTCAAGAAGGCCAACAGCCACCTCTCAGCCATTGTTATGCTGCTGGGAGTGGCGCTTGCCTCTGCAATTTCGCTCCAGTGGCTATTCGCCATCCTGATGGGTGGAGCACCTGCCCAAATATTAACGGCAGGCTTTCGGCCACCCTACTCCATCAACCTGCTCATGGGCAGAGGTGAGGCCTTCTTTACCACGCTCATCAACATTGCGGGGCTGCTTGGCGGGCTATACCTCTACAACACCCTTCGAAAGCAAGGCATATACACCATGATTGTGTTTTTGGTATTTATCATGGGGCTCAACGTCATGATAATGACCCGCGATATTTTCAACCTCTTTGTTTTTATGGAGGTGGTAAGCATTGCAACTGCCGGGTTGGTAATTTTAGGGAAGGAAGATAAAGCAGCTCAGGCTGGTTTCAAATACCTTATCGCAACAGGAATTATCTCCAGCATGCTGCTGCTAGGGATAACCTTTGCTTACTACTTTGCCGGCACCCTCAACATCGATGTGCTGCTCCACTCCAACATTATGGCGGTAAGCGGAGGCGGCGTTGCCGTTTTCCTCATACTCATCTCCATTATTCTTGAGATGAAACCTTTCCCGGCTAACGGTTGGGCACTCGACCTTTATGAAGGAGCAAAACCGGGTGTTGGGGCCATGTTCTCAGCAGCATCGGCCACGGCAGCATTCTTTGTTGCCACCAAAGTTCTGGATATGGGTGGCAGCATCTACTACCAGGCGGCCACAGTAATTGGACTGCTAACCTTTTTGGGGTCAAACCTACTGGGCATTAAGCAGGACAACACTCGTCGACTGCTGGGCTACTCCTCCATTGGGCAGATGGGACTCCTCTTGGCCATTGCCGGGCTAAAGCCTTTCCTTGGTGACAAGACTGAATTCATAGCCATATCCATTCTCGTTTCGCACTACCTCGCCAAGGCAGGACTCTTCTGGTTGGCTGGCATTGTAAAAGCGGAGAAGCTGAAGGATTGGGGCATACTAAAAAGCAAGCGTTTCATGCTCCTCCTAATGGGCACCTTTATTTTCCTTCTGCTTGGATTCCCACCTTTCCCCTCCTTCTTTGGTAAGTGGGAGCTTATAATGAGCCTATCGCAAGCACAGCAGTTTGGTTATGTTGCAGCCATCTTATTTGCCTCATTCTTCGAAGGCGTTTACCTGTTCCGCTGGTTGGGCTACGCCATAAAGTGGGAAACCACCGATGAGGAGAAAAAAATTGCTATTCCGCTCAACAAGATAATTCCCGTGGTGCTCTTTGCCATCGCTGCATACGCTGCTGGCATCTACACCTCAACCTTAATGAAGAGTGAAGGGGTGTTCAACTACCTAGCGCTGGGATTTGTGGCCGCGCTCTTCCTCCTCGATTTTCTACACGTATACATCAAGAATACCCTTGCCATTGGTGCCATGGGTTGGTATTTTGCCACCAACTACAACAACTTCCATGGTCTTCACTTTGTGTTCCTCCTCATTTTTGTGGGAGGTGGCATAATCACACTTATTGCTGGCTACACCTTTAAGGGTAAGCGACTCGGCTTTTACCCACTTGCAATGATGATGTTTGTGGGGCTAGTTGGCTTGCTGGAGGCTAAAACCACGCTGGAATTCTTCTTTGCATGGGAGCTGATGACCGCTGGTTCTTACTTCCTCATTATTCGAGGTAAAAAATCGATGGAGCATGCCTATAGCTACATGCTATTCTCCCTTGGCGGGGCCTATATGATAATCGCTGGTTTTGGTATTGTTCAGATAGGACAACTTACCAACAGCCTTTCCATACTTAGCCACGTGCAGCTTTATGCACCTTACGCCTTTACCTTACTGGCAATTGGCTTTATGACCAAAACGGCATCCATTGGTCTGCACATATGGCTACCGGGTGCTCACGCCGAAGCAGAGGCTGATGTATCGCCTATGGTTTCAGCCATTCTCCTGAAGGCTGGGATATTTGGTCTCGTTCTCCTCTTTTTGGGAATGGGCGACCAGCACTTTGGCAAGGTAGATTTACTCTACGTGCTCAGCTGGGTAGGTGCCATAACCGCGCTAATGGGCAATATGATGGCTGCATTCCAGGAAGATGCCAAGCGTCTGCTGGCATACTCCAGCATTGGCTTCCTAGGATATGCACTTTTTGGCCTAACACTGATGAATCACCTTGGCTGGTTAGCCGCCATATCGCTCTCCATAACCCACTTCCTATTTAAGGCCATGCTCTTCCTCGCCATCGGTGGTGTAGTAATGCGGGTTAAAACCAAGGAGATGTACCGCATGGGTGGACTAATTAAGCGAATGCCGTTCACCTTTGTATCGGTGCTCATTGGCATCATTGTAATTGCTGGTATTCCACCGCTCTCCGGCTTTGGCGGCAAATGGATTCTCTATAATGCCATCATGGAAAAGGGTTGGTTCTTCCAGGCAGCCGTCATATTCTTTGCCGGAATTGTGGCCTACCTCTACTGCTTTAGGCTCATTCACTCCATCTTCTTAGGACAGCTAAAGGATGAGCATCGACAGGTGAAGGAGGCTCCATTTTGGATGCTTGTTCCCCAATACATCATTCTGCTCATAGTGTTTGTGCTTTCGGCCTTACCAAACTCAATGCTCAAGCCCATTGGGGAGATGCTCAAACCCATATTCCCATACGGGGCACTCGAATGGCACGGTCAGCTGGCCATAAGCCTATACGGTTACTGGAATGGTAAAATGGTGATGTACATCGTGGTTGGCATCTTTACAACCGTATTTGCATGGCTTTGGTTTATGAACCGTAAGGCCCAAAAGGTAAAACAGTTCAACATTGTATTTGCCGGTGAACGGCCTTTCCGTCCCGAAACCACACACTATGCCTATAACTTTTTTGCACCATATCGAAGGGCGCTTGGATTTCTGGTTGCTCCGGTTATTTCCAACTTTTGGGATTCCGTTGCCGAAGGAGTTCAGTCGGTTGCCAACAAAATTCGCCAGCTATACAGCGGAAATGGACAATCGTACGCCATTCACATTCTTGGATTTATTGTAATTGCTTACTTGATAATTACGGGAGGAAACTAAATGGACTTTACCCTAACTAAGCTGCTATACTCCTTGTTGACAATCTTTATTGTGCTCAACTATGGACTCCTTGTGCAGGGCATTGTTCCCAAAATTGGGGCAAGAGTAGGACGACGCTACGGCATAAGATGGTATCAACCCTACATCGACCTGATTAAGAACTACTCCATGCGGAGCAGCATCACCCACGGAACCATGTTTTACATTGCGCCGGTATTTCGCCTAACCGGAGGAATTGGACTATTACTCTTTATGCCAGTAATTTTCGGCTCCCCAATTTTCGGCAACTTCTCCTTTGCTGGCGACCTAACCCTAGTGCTCTACTTCCAGTTTTTTGGTGTGCTAGGCATGGCGCTGGGTGCTGCCGAAAGCAGTCATCCCCATTCAGCCATTGGTGTATCGCGTGGATTATCGCAAGCCACCGCGCTGGAGCTTCCGCTCACCCTTGGAGTTATCTCCATTGCAATGCAGTATCACACGCTCAACATTAGCCATATTGTGGCTGCACAGCAGGGCGGATTTTTCCACTGGACCATTATGACCAACCCATTTGCAGGCATAGCGCTGATGCTCTCCTTCTTGGGAGCAATGGGTAGGGCACCCTTCGACGTGGTGCTGGCACCTCAGGAAATTCCGATCGGTCCACCCACCGAGTTTCACTCCAGCTTTCTTGGCGTGCTACAGATCAACCGGGCCATCTTCCCCGTTGCCAAGCTCATTTTATACATGAACCTGCTATTTGGTGGTGCAACCAACTGGGTTGAACTAATCATCAAAACCTTCTTCATATACATGTGGTCGGTATTTGTGGGCGTGGTATTCCCCCGCTTCAGGGTCGACCAGTCCGTACGCTGGTTCCTTGGCGTTCCGCTTCTGTTTGGAATTATTGCCATTATCCTCATTTAAACAAGTTATCACACTCGATATCATTCACCATGAGTAAGAGCGAATTGGAAAAAAGAACGGTCATGACACCCGATGGCAACCCCATCGAGATTGACCCGTTGAACGATTACTTCTGTGACGCCCGGCCGCAGGTTCACAAACCAGCCAGCGCAATAATCGAGAAGTTTGCCAACTGGGCCCGCTCCGAATCCCTCTGGGTTTTGGGCTTTGGCACCGGCTGCGGCGCAATCGAAATGCGTCCGCTCATGACACCCCGGTTTGACGCCTACCGATTTGGCATACAGTGGAGACCAACCCCACGACAGTCGTCCGTTTTTGTGATTTCAGGCTACCTGTCGGTAAAGACGCTCAAGCGCGTTATCCGTAGCTACGAGCAGATGCAAGGGCCCAAGTTTGTGATTGCGCTAGGCAGCTGCACCATCAACGGCGGCATGTATTGGGACAGCTACAACACTATTAACCGTCTCGACCACTACCTACCTGTTGACATCTACATTGCCGGCTGCATGCCACGTCCAGAGGCCATTCTAGCAGGGTTTGAGAAACTCAAATCGCTCATCAGGGAGGGCAAAGGCGAAGGTGCCAATAAGTATGCCATGGAGTTTGACTGGTACAAGGCAAACCAGAAGAAGATCATTAAGGACTGGGACATGCCCGACTATAACTGGTAGTGCCAAATTTGAAAAAAGGAATGACCATGAAAAATAACTTCGAACATATAGCTCAGCAGTTTGACATCACCAACGTTGTAGCACAGCGCAGTGACCTCACGTTGCTGACGGTTCCCAGCGACAAGGCAGCGTCGCTGATTACCCACCTGCGCGACTACGAGGGCTACAAGCACCTAGTACTGCTTACAGCAGTGGACTGGATTGAGCAGAACCAGTTTCAGCTCACCTATCTACTAAGCAACCCGTTCAAGAAGGTGGATGTTGCCGTTAGAACATTCATCGACCGGGAGAAGGCGGAGATTACCTCCATTCACCACCTTTGGGAGCAAGCGGCAACCTACCAGCGCGAGCTTAGGGAGATGTTTGGCATCAACTTCCCCGGCAGCCCACGCGTCGACAAACCCTTTATTCTTGAAGGTTGGGACCAAATTCCTCCATACCGTCGCGACTTCGACACTAAGAAATATTCGGAAGAAACCTACTTCCCACGCCCAGGCAGGGAGACCAACGATCCTAGGGAATACATGAAGAAAAAGCTCTACCCAAATGAAGACTAGCAAACGATTTAAAATAAATGAAGACAGAAGTCTTTTCCCTCCTAAAAACAAGGATGGAAAAATCGACGTCGATCTCAGCTCTGGCAAGTATCTAAAGCTGTGGCACGGACCTCAACACCCCGGAATTACGGGTAACATGTCGCTGGAACTTACCGTTCTTGGCGATGAGGTAATGGACTGCGAAACGCACGTAGGCTACCTACACCGTGGCTTCGAAAAGTTGATGGAGCGGAGAAAGTATATCCAATGCTTTCCCATCGTTTGCCGTGTGGCCGTTCCGGAACCCGACTTTAACGAGTATTGCTTTGCCTCAGGCCTAGAGGAACTGGCTGGCATTGAAGTACCAGAAGCAGCTCAATGGCTTCGAACGCTGGTGCTGGAAATGGCAAGGCTACAGAGCTTCCTAATGTGGATTGGCGGCCAATCGGGTGCCTTTGGCATGGGCGTTATCGGGCAGTGGTCCATCTACCTCCGCGACCTGGTACTCGACCGCTTTGAGGAACTCACAGGTGGAAGAATTTACCACATGTACATTATCCCTGGTGGGGTTAGAGGTCTCCTTCCCGATGGCTTCAGAAAGCGGATGGAGGAAACGCTAAAAACCATCGACACCTTTATGGTGGACATCGACAAGGTAATGTTCAATAACGCCGTATTTAAAAAACGCTCCGTGGGCATGGGCTACATCGACCCTGAGTGGATTTACCAGTTTGGTATAACTGGACCTAATGCACGCGCTGCAGGAGTACCCAACGATGTTCGAAAAGACTTCCCCTACCTAAAATATGCCGAACTCGACTTTGAACCGGTTGTTGGTAAGGATTCAGATATCTACACTCGTGCCGATGTAAGACGACGCGACCTTCTCCTTTCGGTAGACCTTATTCGTCAAATTATGGCACGGATTCCAGACGAAGGCGACATTAAGGCACCAACACCCAACGTGCTTCACTGGAAAGTGCCACAGGGAGAAACCTACAGACGCGCTGAGTGCTCACGCGGCGAGTACGGCTACTACATGGTGTCGGACGGGAGCGAATATCCTCGAAGAATTAACGTTAGAGGACCAAGCTACACGCACGCTGTTGCGCTCCTCGAGAAAATGATAATTAACACCAACATTTCCGACGTGGCTGGATTAATGGTGTCACTGCACACCTATCCACCCGAAATTGAGCGGTAAGCATCAACTAGTGTTTAATTCTACCTCTTTGAGCCATGAGTAAAATAAATGATATACTGAGCCCATTTACAGCTTGGAAAAATTTGGTAAAAGAACCGGTTACCATCAAGGAACCACTCAAGCGTGAGGCGGCACCTAGGTATAGGGGATTTCACAAGAACGACATCGAAACCTGCATTGGCTGTGGTACGTGCGAGTCCATCTGCCAAAACGCCGCCATCGACCTCGTGCCGGTGGAAGGCATTGAGACCAAGGATGGTGACAGCGGTCTCCGACCCAGAATTGACTATGGGCGCTGCTGCTGGTGTGCCCTCTGCGTGGACATGTGCACCACCAACTCACTCTCGCTATCGAATCACTTCAAGTGGGTAGACACCGATCCGGAAGTTTTTCGCTTCACTCCCGGTGTTGACAAAAAGGAGTGGGACAACGAGGAGGCTGGATGGAAGAAGCCCGGGTCAAACTACGAGCTCTACAGCAAGGAGCGGACTCACATGCCCGAGCTAAAGCCAGATAACCGCGACAAATCCTTCATCGAAATTGTTCAAGGATACTCTAAGGAACAAGCAATGGAGGAGGCAGACCGTTGTGTTGAGTGCGGCATCTGCGTTGCCACCTGCCCTGCTCACATGGGTATTCCGGAATACATCAAAGCCATTCGCAACGATGACCTCAACGAGGGGCTTCGGATTCTATACGACACCAACCCGCTCCCTGAAATTTGTGGACGCATCTGCACCCACAAGTGCGAAACGGTATGCTCCGTTGGACACCAAGGCGATCCGCTCTCCATTCGTTGGCTGAAGCGTTACATTGCCGACCAGAACCCATCCGAAAACTACAAGCAGATTCTGGAAACCGAAAACATGCAGAAAAATGGCAAAAAGGTAGCCATCATCGGTTCGGGACCTTCTGGACTTTCGGCGGCGCACTACCTTGCGCTCATGGGCTACGAATGTACCATTTTCGAAAAGTTGCCCCAAGCCGGAGGTATGATGCGCTACGGTATTCCAGAGTACAGGCTACCCTACGAATCCATCGACAAGGACGTGAACTACATCCTTTCACTAGGAGTTGAAATCAAGTATAACGTAACTGTTGGCAAGGATATCACGCTCGAAGATTTAAACAAGCAGTTCGATGCAGTATTCAGCGGAACAGGCTTGCACCTTGGACGCAGCACGCGCATTCCCGGAACCGACCATCCCAACGTATACCAAGCCGTTGACCTGCTTCGTGACATTGTGCTGGGCAATGAGGTTCCTGTAATGAAGAAGATTGTGGTAATTGGCGGCGGCAACGTGGCCATGGATATTACCCGTTCGCTGGCCCGTCTGCAAAACCAGAAGTTTGGGAAGGTAGATACTTTAGCTACCTCGCTGGAGTCGGAGAATGAGATGCCTGCCGACCGTGAAGAGGTGATTGAAGCTCGTGAAGAGTACGCCATCGTTGAACCCGGCTGGGGTCCAGTAAGCATTGAGATGGAAGATGGAAAAATCAAAGGATTGAATGTGGTGAAGTGCGTTTCCGTATTTGACGAAAACCGCCGCTTTAGCCCGAAATTCGATGAGAACCAAACCAACTTCTTTGCAGCCGACATGGTGGTTGAATCCATCGGACAGGGAATGGACCTTACCTACCTACCGGAGAACATTAAGGAGAATCTGAAGATGGATAACCGCGGACGAATTGTGGTAAATGCCGACTTCCAATCCAGCCTCGGATGGCTATTTGTGGGTGGTGACATTATCCAAGGCCCCGATGTTATTCATGGTATAGCCAACGGGCATAAAGCAGCGATGGGAATTGACAAATTCCTCAATAATAGGTAATTTACAACTTAATAATTCGCCGGCAACGGCGGGTATAAAAACGTAAAGTATGGCTGACCTAAGTACCACATACCTTGGCCTGAAGCTAAAAAATCCCATTATTGTGGCAAGCTCGGGACTTACCGACTCCATCGATGGGATAGTAAGGTTTGAGCAGCATGGAGCTGCAGCCGTGGTTCTCAAATCGCTTTTTGAGGAGCAGATTCAAATGGACGTTGACTCCCAGCGGATGAACAACAGCTTCGACACTTACACCGATGTGGAGAACTACATTGGCTTCTACACCAAACGGCACAACCTAAGCAACTATACCACGCTTATCAAGGAGGCGAAGCAGAAGGTAAACATCCCCATTATAGCCAGCGTCAACTGCGTATCAAGCGAGGAGTGGCCCAGCTTTGCCAAGCAAATTGAAGATGCTGGTGCCGATGCGCTAGAGCTGAACATGTTCATCATGCCCTCCGACTCCAGCGTTACCGGAAGGGAGATTGAGCAGGTTTACCTCGACATTATCGAAAAGGTAAAGCAGCAGGTATCCATTCCACTAGCGCTGAAGGTTCACCACTACTTCTCCGGCTTTGCCAACTTTGCTGAGGAGCTCTCCAACACTGGCATTGGTGGACTGGTACTATTTAACCGGTTCTACCAACCCGACGTTGACCTCGACAGCGAGAAGATTGTGTCATCGCACATCTACAGCTACCCGGAGGAGAACGCCATGGTGATTCGCTGGCTTGGAATTCTGGCAGGAAAAATCAACTGCGACCTAGCTGCCACAACGGGCATTCACGATGGGAAAACGGTGCTTAAGAACTTGCTTGTAGGTGCCAAGGCCGTTGAAATTTCCTCGGTGATTTACAAAAAGGGAGCACAGGTGATTGAGGAGATGCTTGCCGAAATGAACAAGTGGCTTGACGAGCACAGCTACGCCTCCGTTTCATCGATAGTCGGAAAGCTAAAGCAATCGGAACTCATAAAGCCAATGGTTTATGAGCGTGCCCAGTTTATGCGCTACTTCTCCGATGCAAAGTAAAAAGAGAATAGAAATAGCTAACCTGCCCAATTCTCACGGTCGAGGCTTCTGTATTGGATAGCCTCGGCCACGTGGGCGGCTTCAATTGACTCACAACCCTCAAGATCGGCAATGGTACGCGACACCTTGAGAATACGGTCGTAGGCCCGTGCCGAGAGGCCAAGCCTTACCATTGCATTCTTCAGTAGGGCTGCTCCTGCCTCATCGGGGGAGCAATACTTTCGCAGCAACTTAGAGGAGAGAAGGGCATTGCAGTGAATTCCCTTATACGTGGCATAGCGCTGCTCCTGCACCTTACGCGCCTTAACCACCCGCTCGCGAATCTGCGTGCTCGATTCCGAAAGCCTTCCTTCGTAGAGCTTCTCAAAAGGAACTGGCACCACCTCAATGTGGATATCGATTCGGTCGAGAAGCGGCCCCGAAATCTTGTTCAAATACTTCTGCACCACACCCGGCGAGCAAACGCACTCCCTGTCTGGATGGTTGTAGTAGCCGCAGGGACAAGGATTCATGGAGGCTACCAGCATAAAGTTGGCCGGATACTCCACGGTAAACTTAGCGCGAGAAATGGTAATCATCCTATCCTCCAACGGCTGACGCATCACCTCCAGCACGGTGCGCTTAAACTCCGGCAGCTCGTCGAGAAAAAGAACGCCGTTGTGAGCCAACGAAATTTCACCCGGTTGAGGAAAGGTACCTCCACCAACTAGAGCAACGTCAGAAATGGTATGATGAGGTGACCTATATGGACGGCGAGTCATAAGGGATGTGTTACCATCAATTTTTCCTGCAACCGAATGTATCTTGGTGGTTTCGAGCGCCTCTTCGAGCGTTAATGGTGGAATGATGGTTGGAAGCCTCTTCGCCAGCATGGTTTTTCCAGCACCGGGAGGGCCAACCATGATGATGTTGTGGCCACCAGCGGCGGCAATTTCCAAGGCACGCTTCACGTTCTCCTGACCTTTGACATCCGAAAAATCGACGTCGTAGCTGTTGGCGTGGGTGGCAAACTCCTCCTCGGTATCCACTATGGTTGGTTCTATTGAACCACGGTCGCTGAGAAAATCCACCACCTGCCGTATATCTTCCACCCCATAAACCTCCAAACCGGCTACCACCGCTGCCTCTCGAGCATTGGCTTTAGGAAGAATAAGTCCTTTAAATCCATCGTCACGAGCGTTGATGGCGATGGGTAGCACGCCCTTAATTGGATGGATGCTGCCATCGAGCGAGAGTTCGCCCATGATGACAAACTCCTCGAGGTGTTGCGCCTTTACCTGGTCCGTTGCGGCAAGAATACCAACGGCAAGGGGTAAATCGTAGGCAGAACCCTCCTTCCTAATATCGGCGGGTGCCATATTGATAACGATGCGCTTGCCAGGCCAGTGAAAGCCACAGGTTTGGATGGCCGAAAGCATACGCTGGTGGCTCTCCTTAACCGCGTTGTCGGGTAGCCCAACAATGAAGAAGTTTATCCCCTGCCCTATGTTTACCTCAATGGTGATGGTGGTAGCCTTAATGCCATACACGGCGCTACCAAAGGTTTTTACCAACATACGCTATATGTTCTGAAGTTAGAATCAACGCCAATCTTCCAAAAACATGAGAACCCGGTTCAGGCAAAAACATTCACGTGACTAAATTTCCGACAAAATGTTCTGAAAAGCAAAAAATAAGAAGAGGAAGTTAGAGGGAGTTAAATGAAGTTATAAGAAGGTAGAGGAAGTCATAGCGCAGCGGAGATCTGGCCATTGACGGATTAGAAGGAGTTAAATGGGAGTTATAAGAAGTCAAAAAAAATGTGAACGTATGTAAGGAGGAAAAATCATTCGTCATAAAACTAACCTATCCTAAGAAGACACATAGCCCATGGCTTCAGCCATGGGTCAGAAACCCCAACTAGCAAGGGCGGTGCACGCACAAATGGTGTTCAATGAACCACAACTTCCATGCACCGCAATAACCATAAGGATATAAAGAAGAATATAAGGGAGTTAAATGAAGTTAGAGGGAGTTAAAAGATTAAAAGAATGTGACCGTATGTAAGGAGGAAAAATCATTCATCATAAAACTAACCTATCCTAAGAAGACACATAGCCCATGGCTTCAGCCATGGGTCAGAAACCCCAACTAGCAAGGGCGGTGCACGCACAAATGGTGTTCAATGAACCGCAAGTTGCATGCACCGCAACCGCCGGAAAAATTTTTAAAAAAGAATGGGATGGAGTTAAAAGAAGGTAGATGAAGGTTGATGAATTTAATGCGAAGGTATTGGGCCATTGACAGATCAAGGAAATCAAGGAAGTTAAAAAATGGCGGGGGCAACAAATTTGGCCAATGGAAACCACCTCGAAGAGGTGGCATGCTTGTAGCCGGGGGTGCCAACCCCCGGTTTAAAAGCCCCCCTAGCGTAAGCGGTGCACGCACAAGAGATGTTCAACGAACCGTAAGCTGCCTGCACCGCAATCGCCGGAAAAATTTTTAAAAAAGAATTCAACCCAATGCAGGGGCGCAAACAGAAGGGCTTCAAACAGCTCAACTCAAAAATAGTTCAGAAAAAAACAGATTTTCCTTCTGCAATTTGAATTTCTTACTACTTTTAACACCCTTTCATTTTAATAACCTACTTCAAAAAAAGAGATTTACAATGAACATTAAAAATCGTCTTACAATAATGAACTTCCTGCAGTTCTTTGTATGGGGTTCATGGCTTATCTCATTGGGTGGATATCTTGGTGGCACCCTTCATTTTTCTGGAGAACAAATAGGAGGCATATTTGCAACAATGGGTATTGCCTCGCTATTTATGCCGGGACTACTTGGCATTGTGGCCGACAGATGGATGAATGCAGAGCGAGTATTAGGTTTATGTCACATTATTGGCGCCGTGCTACTCTTCTATGCATCAACCATCTCCGATCCAAACATGCTGTTCTGGATCATGCTGCTCTACCTCATGACCTACATGCCAACCATTGCTTTGAACAACACCGTTTCATACGATATTCTGGCTCAAAAAGGCTACGACGTAGTAAAGGTTTTTCCTCCCATCCGCGTGTGGGGAACCATTGGATTTATTGCAGCCATGTGGGTAGTTGACCTGTTTGGCTGGGCAAGAAGTCCAATTCAATTTTACGTTGGAGCCATCACTGCCATTGCACTGGGAGTATATGCCTTCACCTTGCCCGCTTGCCCTCCATCTAAATCAAACAAAAAGGGTTCACTTGTTTCGGCTCTGGGATTAGATGCATTTGTGCTTTTCAAACAACGCAAGATGACCGTTTTCTTCATCTTTGCCATGCTGCTGGGAGCAGCCCTACAGATAACCAACACCTTTGGAGGTTCATTCCTCGACTCCTTCAGCATGGATGCAATGTATAAGTCATCGTTTGCAGTAACGCACCCCAACCTACTGATGTCGGTATCGCAAATTTCAGAAACATTGTTCATCCTCACCATCCCCTTCTTCCTCAGCCGGTTTGGCATTAAAAAGGTAATGATGATGAGCATGTTTGCGTGGGTATTCCGCTTTGGTCTCTTTGGCATTGGTAACCCCGGACATGGCTTGATACTGCTGGTTCTTTCCATGATCATCTATGGTATGGCCTTCGACTTCTTCAACATTTCCGGTTCACTATTTGTGGAGCAGGAGGTTGCCCCTAACATTAGAGCAAGTGCTCAGGGACTTTTCATGATTATGACCAACGGACTGGGTGCCATTATTGGAGGATTTGCCAGCGGTAAAATTGTAGATATCTTCACTACTTACAACCCAACCACCCATGAAGTTTTGACAAGAAATTGGCACGACATTTGGATGGTATTTGCCGCCTACGCTCTTGTTTTAGCACTTGTATTCCCATTGGTATTCAAGTATAAACATGACCGTAACGCTGTGGCTAACATTCATCACTAGCACATAACAAAACTCCATAAAAGCCCTGCTCCCACCGAGTGGGGCTTTTCCTTTTTCTACCGCAAAAGAGTTGTAACTTGGACCATAAACCCCTAGTAAGTTAGTAGAGATTTTCATTGCGACCATCCACAACCGCGAGGGATTTATTATTTTAGCTGCGAATTTTGAAACAATCATCACCGGTTACGCTGGCGCTGCTGAAAAGAAATAATTGGCTGTTACCGCATGAACAGATTGAGCGGACAGCTGTTTTGACTATAAAAATTGGCTGATGGAAGATTTGCTCACCAAGCTAAACACACTTTGCAAAAACACGCTAATGGAAACCCTCGGCATTGTGTATACCAAGGCCGAAGAGGGGTTTGTTAGGGCAACCATGCCCGTCGACAGCCACACGGTTCAACCGTTCGGTATTCTTCATGGAGGTGCATCTATGGCGCTGGCTGAGTCGGTGGGAAGTGCAGGATCAATACTACTAATCGACCAAGAGAAATATACGGCCGTAGGGGTTGAAATTAATGGAAACCATTTGGCCAGCGTGAGAAAGGGGTTAGTTACGGCTACGGCAACGCTACTCCATCGCGGCGAACGGACGCACGTGTGGAGCATCAGCATTGAAGACGAGCAGGGCCGAAAGGTTATGGTGGGACGGATTACCAACATGATTATAGAGAAAGGGAAGAAGTAGGTGAAAGTAGAAAGAGAATATTGCGAGGAGGCTACCCTTGAGCATTTACACCAGATTTGCTTCAGCAAAGGAATTCCATTTGCCTCATTTCATGAGCCCCAAAGTGGACGCATTACCACCTTCATTCAGCACTCAAAGCAACCGCAAAAACTTACCAGTCTTTCGGCACTCGATAACGTTGAAGGATTTGTAGCATCACCATTCAGCCAAACAGGGCCAACCTACGTAATTGAACCAAACATGGTTCACACCAGCCATAAAACGGTGAAGGAGATATTGCATACCCTGTCGCAAGTAACCGCATCGGATGGCGTTGAACCACTTCCATCCGAGAGCCTTTATGAATCAACCGAGCAGGAGTTTGAAGATCAGGTAAGGGCCATGCAAACCGAAATTACCAAAGGGCATATAACCAAGGCTGTACTCTCGCGCATTAAACTGCAACCGCGAAGGCCCACAGAGGAGATTACTACAATTTTTAGTTCTCTTACTGACACCTACCCCGATGCCTTTGTTTACCTGTTTAACATTCCAGAGGTGGGATGCTGGATGGGAGCCTCACCGGAACCACTGCTTACGGTTGTGGATAATGTTGCAGAGACCATCTCGCTCGCCGGAACCCAATCGATGGATAACAGAAAAATGTCGCAGGTTACCTGGCAGGGAAAAGAGTTAAAGGAGCAAGGTATTGTTACCAGCTACA
>DATKVT010000096.1 GCA_035529935.1 Williamwhitmania sp.
AATCGGGCGTGGCGCAGGTAACCTATCGCCTCGATAGTGCTATTGAAGCCGTCTATTCCGAACCATTTATGGTGACAAAGGAGGGAATGCACCACTTTACCTACACCGCATTCGACAACGTGGATAACCTCAACATAGGTAAAGGATCGTTTTTTGTTGATGCCACTGGACCTGTGGTTTCAATGATATTTGGGGTTAATCCAGTTTCAACCGACTCCGCTGGAACAAAGGTATATCCTTCCAACCTAATTGTTTTTCTTGGCGCAACCGACCAAATTGCGGGTGTTTCAAAGATTTTCTATAGCCTTAATGGAGAAAAGGATCATCCCTACATTCTGCCTATTTCCAACTTCAAATCTGGAAAGACCTACACCCTTAAGGTTAAAGCCTTCGATGCTTTAGGAAACATCTCGGAGCAGGAGATCTCTTTTGCGGTTGGGGAGTAGATGGAAGACCGGAGTCAGAAGCCCGAAGACGGAAGTTGTGAAGCTGCTACTATTTTCTAAAATTCTAGCATCCTAAAGTGCTAACCACCTTCTGGCACCCCAGCGGGGTGCAATGTTTGTAGAAATGGCTGGATGTAATGAGCAGGCGGTGCACCAACAATTGCTGTTCAACGCACAAAAACAACCCTGCACCGCAATCACCCCAAGGTGGCAAAAGAGAATGGAAACCGCAGTGGCGCGCCTTAACTCCCCTGTGCTACACTTTGGAAACACCGTGAAACTCTGTGTAGCTAGAAATTAGAACCGATCCGGCAGTTGCCGGAGAGTTCGGCGTAGCCGAATTAAATCTCCCTACCTCATCACCCTATTTCGCTATCAACCTAACCCGCTAACGACCGTAAGCCTGAACAGGTTGATAATCTGAATAAAATTGGTATCTTCGCGGTTCAATTTTAAGTAGATGCTGCCATGGCAGAAATAGGACGATATAACAAGTTACGCATTGAGCGGGAAGTGGAATTTGGGGTTTACCTCGACGGGGATAATCTTGGCGAAATTTTGATGCCGCTCCGCTACCTACCTGAGGCTTATAGTCTAGACGATGAGGTTGATGTTTTTATCTCCCTCGACTCGGAGGACAGGCTGGTTGCCACCACCGAAAAACCTTTGGCAATGGTGGGTGAGTTTGCCTACCTCGAAGTTATTGCGGTTACCAAGTTTGGTGCATTTCTCGACTGGGGAATGCCCAAAGATCTATTTGTTCCTTTCCGGGAGCAGCGGCTTTCCATGGAAAAAGGCAAGCGCTACGTTGTTCGCCTTTATGTCGATTCCGAAACCGACCGTATTGTAGCCACCGCTAAGTTTGAACGTTTTCTCGATAACCTTGTGCCGGAGTATGAGTTTGGTGCCGAGGTAGATCTGCTAATTTATAGTGAGACCAGCTTGGGTTACAACGCCATTGTTGACAATACCTTTACCGGAGTTGTATACCGTAACGAGGTGTTCAAACCGCTCAATAAGGGTGAGCGCATGAAAGGCTTCATTAAGAAGGTGCGCGACGATTACAAAATAGACCTAATGCTCACCAAGCCTGGCTACCGAAAGGTGGACGAGATGTCGGAAATAGTGCTCAATGCGCTAAAGAAGTATAACGGCTACCTCGCCCTTAACGACAATACCAATCCAGACCTGATTTACAAGCTGCTTGGCATGAGTAAGAAGAGCTTTAAAAAGGCAATAGGACTGCTTTACAAGGATAAAATAATCTCCATTAACGACGATGGCATTCGGCTGTTGGAGAAGTAGATATATACGATATTCGTAAAACAAAAAAGGCGGCCTTTATGGTCGCCTTTTTTTAGGCAGTGGGAATTATTTCTTTCGGTACATCTTTTCCCTTAGCTCCTTTATCGACTCATCGGTGATGTAGTCGTCGTAATCCATCTTTTTGTCAATGGTGCCGTGGGGAGTAAGCTCAATAATTCGGTTACAAACGGTTTGGATAAACTCGTGGTCGTGCGACGACATGAGCACAATTCCGGGAAATTTCTGCAACCCGTTGTTAAATGCCTGAATCGACTCCAAATCGAGGTGGTTTGTTGGGGTGTCGAGGATCATCAGGTTGGCGTCCTTGAGCATCATGCGGGCAATCATACATCGCACCTTTTCGCCTCCCGAAAGCACTGATGCCTTCTTGTAAACCTCCTCACCGGAGAAGAGCATCCGCCCAAGAAAACCACGAAGGTAAAAATCTGTGGTATCGTCCGAGTATTGGGCTAGCCAGTCGATGAGCGAACGGTCTGTTTCAAAAAAGCTGGAGTTGTCGATTGGTAGATACGCCTTGGTAATGGTAACGCCCCACTCAAAGGTTCCGCTATCCGCCTTCATTTTCTTGTTAAGAATCTCAAAAAGGGCAGTCATGGCTCTAGGGTCATGCGACAGGAATACCACCTTTTCGTCCTTCTCTATGGTGAAGTTTACCTTGTCGAACACCAACTCACCCTCAATTCGTTTGCTGAGGTTGGTAACCTCCAAAATTCGGTTGCCAGGCTCGCGGTCGGGTTTGAAAATAATGCCCGGGTACTTACGGCTCGATGGCTTTATCTCCTCAATGTTAAGTTTTTCAATCATTTTCTTGCGGCTGGTGGTCTGCTTGCTCTTGGCCACGTTGGCGCTAAAGCGGGCAATAAATTCCAACAGCTCCTTTTTCTTCTCCTCGGCCTTCTTGTTCTGGTTCTGCTGCTGACGAAGTGCCAGCTGGCTACTCTCATACCAGAAGCTGTAGTTACCCGAAAACATCTCAATACGGCTGAAATCGATATCCACCGTGTGGGTACAGATGGAGTCGAGGAAGTGACGGTCGTGCGATACCACCAGTACCGTATTTTCGAAGTTGGAGAGGTAGTTCTCGAGCCAGCTTACTGTATCGAGGTCGAGGTCGTTGGTAGGCTCATCGAGCAGTAGGTTGTCGGGCTTGCCAAAGAGTGCCTGTGCCAGCAGCACGCGCACCTTCTCCTTACCGCTAAGGTCTTGCATTAGCTTCTGGTGTAAACTTTCCTTAACACCTAAACCGCTGAGGAGGTTAGCCGCATTGCTTTCGGCATTCCATCCGTCCATCTCTGCGAAGTGGGTTTCGAGCTCACCAACCCGTAGGCCATCGGCATCGTTAAAGTCGGGCTTGGCGTATAGCGCATCCTTCTCCTGCATTATACTCCAGAGCGAAGAGTGGCCCATGAGCACGGTGTTTAGCACCGTATATTCGTCGAATTCAAAGTGGTCCTGCTTGAGCACCGAGAGCCGTTCACCCTTACCAAAGCTAATGGTGCCGTTGGTTGGATCTTGGTCGCCGGTTAAAATTTTAAGAAATGTCGATTTTCCGGCACCATTGGCACCGATTATACCATAGCAATTGCCTGCTGTAAACTTCAGATTGACATCTTGGAAAAGAATCCGTTTGCCAAACTGGAGTCCCACGTTAGAGACTGTTATCATTAATTGGAATTAGTTTGATGTTGTTGCCTATTTACGGGCGGCAAAAGTAGGCATTTTATTTTTAATCGAGGTAGTTTTCACCATTCTTCTCCGATATAACCTCTTGGTAGCGAATACCCACGTAATAAAATCGGAATGCGGAGAGAAACAGGGGAATACCCATGGTGAGGTAGCCGTAGGAAAGATACTCGGGCGAAATAATACCCGACAGGCGCAGGGTAATCCCCAACGAGATCATTACCACCATTAAAAGGTAACTTCTAACGCTGAAGAAGGCAAACATGCAGGGCCGCTCAGTATCCATGGTTAAAATGCGGGTGGTATGCTTCTGCGATATGGTTGAAAATAGAACCCAGTAAAAGAGTAGGCCACCAACGAGACACGACAGCTCTTTTATCCAGAGGTGTGCAGGGTAGTGCATAAGCATAATGCCACCCCTAACCAGCAACATGCCGCCTGCAAACGTCCACACTCCTGCTGCCACAAATAGAAGGTCACGCTTGGGTATGCTCAGCTTAAACTTCTCCTTCTCCTTAGCATCCATCAACTCTAGGTTAGCAGTTTTACTTACTACTTAGCTTGCTCGTGCTCATTTTTCCCCCGGGCCAGCGAAGCCCAAATTCCGAGAACACAAAGCGCCACAAATATAGCAAACGTTACCCTTGCCGAATGCATGAATTGAGGGTGATTTGAGGTAACAATTTTAGCGTCGCCCATAAATATGTTGATGATGAGGGTAGCAATGCCCATGCTCATCATTTGGCCCGTAAGGCGCATGGTTCCAACAGTGGCCGATGCAATGCCCAGATACTTCTTCTCCACCGAGCTCATTATGGCGTTGGTGTTGGGCGACGAAAACAGCCCAAAGCCAAAACCGAGAATGGCCAAGCTGACAATGAGGTAGGAGGTGGTGGTGGCTTCGTTGAGGGGGATGAGCATCACCAGCCCAACGGCAATTATGGCCATGCCGCCCGAGGCCAGCCAGCCGGAGTCGTACTTGTCGGAGAGGCGACCGGAAAAGGAGGCCACCAGCGCCATCATCACGGGTTGAGTAACCAGCAAAATGCCTGCATCGCGTGGCGATAACCCCTTTATGTATTCTAGATATAGGCTCAGCAAAAAGGTGATGGCAAAGGTGGTGGCGTAGTTTATGAGCGCAGCAAGGTTGGAGAGGGCAAAGTGGCGGTTGTGGGCAAACAGCTGCATGTTGAGCACCGGATAGGTAGCCTTAAGCTCTACCCAAACAAAAAGAATCACGCCAATGGCACCACCAACCGTTAGTACAATGGCCGTGGGGTCGGGCAGCTGCGAAAAGCCATACATAAAGGCACTCATGGCCACTAGGTAGAGCAATGAGCCACGGTAGTCGAACTGTTCGTTTTGAGCCTCCTTCCAATCGGTTTTTATGCCCAAGAAGGCGATAATGGCTGCGACGATGCCAATGGGAGCTGTCACGTAGAACAAGCTCTGCCAACCAAACCAACCGATGAGGAAACCACCAACCACCGGTGAGGCCGAAAGCCCAACGTAAACGGCAGTAACGCTTAGCCCAATGGCTTTTCCCCGCTCCTTGGGAGGGTATACCGAGGTAATCAGCGCCATGCTGGTGGCAAACATCATGGCGCTGCCAAAACCCTGAATCACCCGCATTGCAATGAGCACCTCACCCGACCAGGAGAGGGCGCACAGGATGGACGATACCCCCACAATAAGGTTTCCCCAGATAAACACCTTTTTTCGGCCCAGGATGTCCGACAGCTTACCCATGGGAACCATAAACACCGCCGTTGCAAGCAAAAACGACATGGCCACCCAGCTCATGGAGATGGCATTTAACGAAAATTGGGTGCTGATTACCGGAAGGGCAAGGTTTACCGCCGTACCCATAAAGGGTGTAATAACGGAGGTTACCATTACCAGAATGAGCACCAGCGTTTTGTTAACCGGTGAATGGGCTGCGCTTTCCATGCTGTAGACGTTTGATTGCACGGCATGAATGTAAGAAAAAATGGGAAGAGGAAAATTGTCTTGTCCTAAAATAGGTTTACACTAAAAAAGTGTAAAATGGTAGAAAAAAGTAAAGCTATTTCAGGATTAAAAAGGGGTAATTATTTTACCGATTCGGAACGTCACAAAATTATTCAAGAAATGATTTCAAGCAAG
>DATKVT010000097.1 GCA_035529935.1 Williamwhitmania sp.
ACCCGGAACGATGACACCTCGGCGGTGGCAGCAAGGCAGATAAGTGCCATGTGAACGGAATCCTTATCCGATTGCTTCGAAAAAATTAGGGCGCGTGCCTCCTCTATCTCCTCAAGCGATAGCACACGCCGATACTTCTTCGACATTTCGAAGTATTGCATCTGCAGATTGATATCAACCTCCTCCTGAAGAATACTAAACGAATGATCCTCTCCCAAGATATCCCTGATACGCCCCAAAATATTTTCCTGCTCACCGGTATCCATCTGCCAAAGTAGATTTTTTTGAAAAATACAATATTCTCGCAACATTTTCAGGATTCTGGCATTTAACTGAAATCAAAATACCCACATTTAGCGATATACTTGCCCAGAAATTGTTTCTAAGTTTGTGACCGCAACAAAACGTGAACCCCTCAATAATATTTTGGAACCAAAGAGGAGGGGTCTATTGGTTGTTTTGGCAAAGAAAACAATGCCAAATGCGGTTATGCTAACGATTTTGCCGAATAAATATTTAAGACAACATACATAAGATACTTTTTCAGCAACTATGAAGCTATCGGAGCTACAAAATGGTGAATGCGGAATTATCACAAAGGTGATGGGGCGAGGTGCCTTTCGCAAGCGTATCACCGAAATGGGATTTGTGAAGGGGAAAAAGGTTATCGTAGTAAAAAATGCACCACTGAAGGATCCCATTGAATACAACATAATGGGCTACGATGTGTCGCTACGGCGAAGTGAAGCGGCATTGGTTGAGGTGGCCACCAAGGATGAGGCTGTAAACCTCAGCTTCGAGGGATACAACGGTACCATTACGGAGGAGGATCTTCGCGTATCGGCCAAGGTGATGGGCAAAACCATAAACGTGGCGCTAGTGGGCAACCCAAATTCGGGAAAGACCACCCTCTTTAACTTTGCCTCCGGCTCCAACGAGCGCGTAGGTAACTACTCCGGCGTTACAGTCGACTCCAAGCAGGCACACTTTCGGCACAAGGGCTACTTGTTCAAAATTACAGACCTTCCAGGGACATACTCGCTAACAGCCTACACCCCGGAGGAGGTTTTTGTGCGGAGCTATATTGCCGAAACAATTCCCGACATCATCATCAACGTGGTAGACGCCTCCAACCTTGAGCGTAACCTCTACCTCACCTCTCAGCTAATCGACATGGACGTGAAGGTGATTATTGCCCTTAATATGTTCGATGAGCTGAAGAAGAGTGGCGATAGTTTTGACTACCAATCGCTTGGAAAATTGATGGGGATTCCCATTGTGCCTACGGTGGGCAGCAAGGGTAAGGGAATTACTGAACTTTTCGACACGGCCATCAACGTATATGCCGATAAGGACAAAACCACGCGTCACCTGCACATCAACTATGGTACGGAGGTGGAGCAATCGGTAGCTGTAGTGCAAAAGTTGCTCAAGCAGGGTGATAATCTAACCATTACAAGCAAGTATTCCACTCGTTTTCTCGCCATAAAGTTGCTGGAGAAAGATAAGCATTCAAAAAAGGTTGTTGAGAGTTGCTCCAACAAGGAAGAGATACTCAACGCTGCAGCGAAGGAGATTACCCGACTGGAGTTGGTAATGGCGGAGGACAGCGAAACAATTATTACCGATGCCAAGTATGGCTTTATTGCTGGGGCACTCAAGGAGACTTTTCACGAAGGAATTCACACCCGCCGTCGCGCCACCGACGTTATCGATACCTTTTTAACCCACCAGGTGTTTGGTTTCCCCATCTTCATCTTTTTCATGTGGCTAATGTTTTACTCTACCTTCACCCTTGGCGAGTACCCCATGAACTGGATACAGGATGGTGTGAGCCTTATCTCCTCGCTACTGCAAAACCACCTACCTGCTGGGGCATTTAAGGATTTGCTAATTGGCGGCGTAATTGGTGGTGTGGGCAGTGTAATAGTGTTTCTGCCCAACATACTCATCCTCTTCTTCTTCATCTCGGTACTGGAGGACACAGGGTACATGGCTCGAGCTGCCTTTATAATGGACAAGATAATGCACAAGATTGGGCTGCACGGCAAGTCATTCATCCCGCTCATTATGGGTTTTGGATGCAACGTTCCAGCCATAATGGCGACGCGGACCATCGAGAACAGAAACAACAGGCTGCTTACAATGCTCATCAACCCATTTATGAGTTGCAGCGCTAGGCTTCCAGTATACATCCTGATAATAGGTGCAATTTTTCCCACCCACGCAGGCACAGTCCTCTTCGCCATTTATCTCCTTGGCATCCTAATGGCAATTGGTGCAGCACTAATCTTTAAGCGCACGCTGTTTCACTCAGAGGAGGTTCCGTTTGTGATGGAGCTTCCCCCCTACCGAATTCCAACTGTGCGCTCCACAGTAAAGCACATGTGGCATAAAGGTTCTCAGTATTTAAGCAAAATGGGAGGTGTTATTCTAGTAGCCGTAATCCTAATTTGGGCACTGGAATACTACCCAAAGAACGTGGAATACAGCAAACCATTCGACAAGTTAATTGAGTCAAAAACTGAGCAGCAGGCTCATGATCAAAGCATAGGAAACCCCTCGCAACAGCTAATGCAGGATATTCGAAACCTAGAGGTGCAGAAGGAAGCCGAACATCAGGAGCAGTCCTACCTAGGACAAATAGGCAAACTCATTGAGCCGGTAATCCGTCCACTTGGTTTCGACTGGAAAATGGGCGTAAGCTTGGTAGCGGGTGTGGCAGCAAAGGAGATTGTGGTTAGCACGCTTGGTGTTCTCTACCAAGTGGACAATGGCGACGACTCCAAAAAGCTCATTGATAAGCTTCGTTCGGAGAAGTATCAGGCAGGACCAAATGTTGGGCAAAAAGTGTTTACCCCAATTTCGGCGCTGGCCTTCCTGGTTTTTATCCTCATCTACTTCCCCTGCATTGCCGTAATTGCTGCCATTAAGAAGGAATCGGGTAGCTGGAAGTGGGCCGCTTTTACCATAGTCTATACCACTGGATTTGCTTGGTTCATGGCTTTTGCCACCTTCCAGCTGGGAAGCCTTATATGGGGCTAAACCATATGTAAAATATATTGTTACTTAAAAAAGAGTAAACGCCATGTTACAAGATATACTCGCCCTCACCACCGTATTTGCCGCCGCCACCTACGCAGCTTACGGCCTCTATAAAACGGTAAACATAAAGCCAAGCCAAAACGGCGGAGGATGCTGCGGTTGCTCTGCTGGAGCCGCCTGCAGCGCTAAAGGGTTGAAGAAGGTTGTTAGGGGATAGAGAATCGAAGTCGGAAGTCAGAAGTCGGGAGACCGAAGTGGTGCTGAAGCTTACCTACTGCCTATCTACCTCTCACTTACTCTTCTTCCTATTATGTCTAATCACCTTTGCCTCTATGTAGAAGATGATCTCTTCAGCAATATTCTTGGTGTGATCGCCAATTCTTTCCAACTTCTTAATAATAGTCAGCATGCCTAGGAAATTTGTAATATCCGCAGGGTGCTGTTTTATGAGTTCAGCGATGATTTGGTTAGCCATTTTATTGTTGTCGTCCAGTATCTTATCTTTTTCAAAAATTGTACTAGCCAAATTGTTGTCGTCCGTCTCGAAGGCCTCCAGTGCAGTTTTAAGCATCAGTATGGCGGTATCAAGCATCAGAATTAGATTTGTTTTTTCCAAACTTTCGCTGCTAGCTGGATTTTCCATTTCACGAATGACCTTAGCAGTGCTCCAAGCAAAATCGCCAATACGCTCGAGGTTATAATTGATTTTTAGGATGGCAAGAACAAGCCGAAGATCGTTGGCAACAGGAGAAAATAGTGCAAGAAAGTTTTCACAGTCCATGTCGACCTTAAGCTCAAAAGCATCTATGAGCTTCTCCCCTGTAGCCATTTCGTTAATTAAATCCTTATTACCCGCCTCAACAACGGCCCTCGCCTTTTGTACCTGATTGACCACGGTATCCCACATCTCAACCATATCTTTTTTCAAGCGCAGCAGCTCAGTTTCAAGGTGTGTCATATTGGTCTCGGAATCTTTTGTTTGTTTTGCAATGTTACTCATTTTTGCAGTTTTTTAGAGGTTCAAAAGTTGAAAATTGGAGTTCGGATCAATGGCAACAATATCTTGAAAAATCCAAAAGCCTCAACTCTAGCCAAACCGTCCGGTGATGTAGTTTTGTGTTTGTACCTTTTTGGGGTTTGTAAATATGGTTTTTGTTTTATCCCACTCCGTAAGCTCGCCCATGTAAAAAAAGGCTGTATCATCACTTATTCGTCCTGCCTGCTGCATGTTATGGGTAACAATCACTATCGTGTAATTGCTTTTCAAGGCTAGCAGCAGCTCTTCTATCTTGGCCGTGGATATGGGATCTAGGGCCGAGGTGGGTTCATCGAGCAGTAGAATTGAAGGTTTCATGGCAATGGAGCGAGCAATGCACAACCGTTGCTGCTGTCCACCCGACAAAAAGGTCCCCTTTTTGTGCAAATTGTCTTTAACCTCATCCCAAAGAACCGCCTTTCGCAACGACTCTTCCACCAGCTCCTCCTTTTCCAATTTCGATAGCTTATACCTGTTTAGCGTGTATCCAGCAATAACATTCTCAAAAATGTTCATCGTATTAAATGGATTTGGGCGCTGAAACACCATCCCAACACTTCGCCTTAAAAGGGTGGCATTGTAGGAGAAAATATCTTCATCGTTGATATAGATCTTCCCAGTTGAATAGGCATTTTCGGTAAGTTCGTGCATTCGATTAATGCAGCGGATAAATGTTGACTTTCCACAACCGGAGGGTCCCATTATGGCAGTTATGGTGTTCTTTGGAATTTCGATGCTTACGTCTTTTAAAACGTGCGCATCTCCAAAAAAAGCATTGAGGTTTTCCGTTTTTAAAATTGTACTTTCCATCTTTTCTCTGCTAGTTTTGTCAATATGTTCAGAAATAGAATAATTACCACTAGAATGAATGAAGCCCCCCAGGCTAAGTTATGCCAATCCTCATATGGGCTAGTGGCATAGTTGAAGATAACAAGGGGTAAGCTGGCTGTTGGTTTTAAAATATTTGTGTTGAGGAATGGATTTCCAAAGGCAGTGAAAAGAAGTGGTGCAGTTTCACCTGCAACCCTAGCAATTCCAAGAATTATACCATTCAGTATACCACTTAATCCAGCCGGAATTATAACGCTTATCATGGTTTTGTAGTAGGGAACACCCAGCGATAGCGCAGCTTCCTTGAATGAGGATGGCACCATCTTCAGCGTTTCCTCCGTCGATTTAATTATGGATGGAAGCATCATAATGGCAAGTGCAATACTCCCAGATAGGGAGGTAAAGGTGCCAAATGGCTTCACAACCCATATGTAGATAATAATTCCTATCACAATGGAAGGGATGCCCTGCAATACATCCACAGCTAAGTGGGCCAAGTTATATATTCGTGTTCGCGATTGCTCGGCAAAGTATACCCCTGTGGTAACCCCTATTGGAATTGCAATTAAAGCAGCCACGGAGATAATCATTACACTTCCAACTATGGCATTAAAGATGCCCCCGCCAACTTCCCCTACCGGTTTTGGAAGGCTGGTTAAGAAATTCCAGTTGATCACTGAAATACCCTGTTTGAATATATAAGCCAAGATAGCCAACAGCGGGATTACGGAAAGAACTGTCAAAAGGATAATCAAAAATTTGAAGATCAAATTTCTGGCCTCTCTAAAGGTGAAATACTTTTTCATTAGTTCTCAAATCGTTTAATAATTCTCACCCCAATAATATTGATGATTGTAGTAACCACAAATAACACCAGACCCGTTTCGATTAGGGCAGAAAAGTATATTTTCCCGGTTGCCTCGGTAAATTCATTGGCAATAACGCTAGCCATTGTGTTTCCTGTATCGAAAATACTTTTGGGAATAATCTGCGTATTTCCAATAAGCATGGTAACTGCCATGGTTTCACCTAGGGCCCTTCCAAGAGCCAGCAAAATACCTGCTGACATTCCTGACCTGATGTATGGTATGATCACAAACCTAACCACCTCGAAGCGCGTAGCCCCAAGTGCATATGCTGCCTCTTTAAGGTGTAAGGGAACCATGCTAATTACCAGCCGGATGAGCGATGCCGAAAATGGCGTAATCATTATGGCTAGAATTATGGATGCGGCAAGAATTCCCACTCCCGAAGGAACAGCCCCCATCCGCATTTCGATGGCTCGCACAATTGGAACAATGGTGAAAATACCCCAAAAGCCCAATATTACTGAGGGAATTCCAGCCAAGAGCTCAACTGCATTTTTTATTAATCCGCTTATCCAGCCCCGTGGATAGTATTCACCCAAAAACAGTCCAATGGCCAAAGCAAAGGGAGTTGAAATGAGAATGGCTAGTGCAGATGTCATCAATGTACCCGCCAGGAAAGGAAGGGCACCAAACTCGTTAGCAACAGGATCCCAAACTTTCTGATATAGGAATTTTAGACCAATGGCTTGAATGGATGGAAGCGACGATACAAGAAGGGTGAGAAAAATGCTTATAAGAAGGACAATAAGCAGAATAGCTGACAATGACAGAGTCTTACGAAAGGCAGCCTCGCGAAAGTTTAGGCTTCTTATATTAGCGTTGGAATGAACTTGTTGGAGCATTCTAAATTTGTTGTTTCATTATAAACAATAGCAGTGCTATTTTTCTTGTAACTGTTTGATTAATTTATGAAAAAAAATATAAGCGTATGCCCCAAAATGGGGCACAACGCTCATAAACCATAAATCCTAAAAATATTTACATTAAAGGGGTGCCTCCAAAATTTACCTTCTTAAGTTGGTTCAGGGCAGCATCTTGGGCCTCCTTTGGTAGGGGAGCGTAGATGAGACCCGGAGCAAATTGTTGACCAGTGGTAATCATCCAATCAATTAGCGATACCGTTGCTTTAGCTTGCTCCTTGGTTCTGTCACCATACGATTGGTTTACATACAGGATAATGTAGGTAAAGCTGCTAATAGGATAACCATCCTTTGCATCGGTGTTGGTAAGAGAAACTCTCAGATCCTCGGGCAATGTTACAGCTGCTGCAGCACTGATTGATGGGATGGATGCCTCAATAAACTCCCCCGACTTGTTTTGGATCATTGCCGATGCCATCTTATTTTGCATAACATAGGCGAGTTCAACGTAGCCAATGCTTCCAGGAGTTTGTTTTACCATACCGCCAACGCCCTCATTGCCTTTTGCACCGATACCAACTGGCCAGTCGAGTGCTTTTCCTTTTCCAGGCTTGGTATTCCAGTCGCTGCTAACCTTGCTCAGGTAGTCGGAGAATACGTAGGTAGTTCCACTTCCGTCGGAACGGTGAACCACTGAAATGGCTAGGTCGGGGAGATTTGCTGATGGATTTAGGGAGGTCAACCGCTTGTCGTTCCACTTGGTAATTTTCCCGAGAAAAATGTCGGCAATCACGTCTGGGGTGAGCTTAAGCTGTGGATTACCAGGTAGATTATAGGTAATCATCACTGCTCCAAGGCAGGTTGGAATGTGGACAATTGGAGATGGCATTGATTTCATCTCTTCATCGCTTAGTGGCGCATCGGAAGCACCAAAATCAACGGTTTTGTTTTGTAGCTGCTTTATTCCGCCACCCGAACCAATGGATTGGTAGTTAATTTTTACACCATTTGCCTTGTTATACTCATCGAACATCTTTGAATATAACGGATAAGGAAAGGTTGCTCCGGCACCAATCAATTCTTGGCTTCCGCTATTATTAGTTTTTTGATTCCCAGAGCAGGATGCCAAGGCTAGCACTGCGGCTAAACCCCAGAATAATTTGTTAATTTTCATCTGTCTCATATTAGTGTGCGTTTATATTCCATTACTTGAAAATGACATAGAAGGTAAGCCTCACTGTCATGTCATAATTACTCTTGACTAAGCCAGAAACATTATCCAGCTTGCTCTTGTAGGTGTTCAACCAAACGTTGGGCATGAAATGTACATTCTTATTGGGGGTAAAATCAAGCCCACCCGTAAAAAATTTCTCGGTGTAAAGGTTAACCGTATATGGCTTAGCTACAGGGTAACGATCGGAGCTGCTATACTTGGTATCGGGATTATAGCTATCGTAACGGGCAAAAAAGTTCAACTTGTTCTTAATGATTCTCCCCTTTACAAAGGCACTGAAGGCAAATGGAACAACATTTGCATTTACCTGCGAGCCATTTACCGAGTCCACCTTGTAATTCTTCTGCAGCTGATTAACAACCTCTATGCCAACCGTTATAGGATCTGTTTGGTATGCCACAAACCCTTTAATGGTTGTTTTGGATTGGGTTGGGGAAGAAATTTCATGGTCGCTTGTAAGATCAAGGATTATTTTTTGATCCATCAGCTTGGCGTATACCTCACCGTAGAACTTTTTATACCTATTGTTCTCCAGTTTCTGAGCCGTGCCGTTGCCAATCATAAAGTTGTAGCCATAGCTGCCTTTGTCATCTAGCTTTCCCTGCCATGCAACGCCCATGTCGGTAGAGCAACCTAACCCTCGCATGTCTGCAACTGTTTTCTCAATGCTGCGGTAACCCCAAACCTTTTCCGACATCATGGCAAAAGTGGGTGTGGCAGTTTGCCCAATAACCAAATCGTTGTTGTGAACAATGTTCTTCCAGCGGAGGTTGGCCGCCTTAACGTAGACCATGCGGTCACCAGTTCCGTTCACAACATCACCCTCGTGGGCCAGTATTAACTCCGTGGAGAAATCCTCGCTTATGTTGTAGCTGTATCCAAGGTATATCCTACGAAAGTCAAAGGCATTAAAATCCTTTGGGTAAAACTTTCCGGCATACTGCGTCTTTCCACGGTTGAGGGAGTCGGCGTGCGTTTTCAGATAGTAATCACCAAATGCATAGCCCCATACCTTTCCCGAAGGTTTGAAATCGGAAGTTGTTGTGTAGGTAGTTGGCAGTTGAGAAGTGGTGGCGTTGGTGGTTGGCTGAGGAGGAGTGGTAGTCTGTGCTTTGGTAAGCGTTGTTGGTAACATAAAAATAGTTAGGGCAACTATCTTTGTTTTGGATTTTTTTGGCATACGTTCTTTAAAAAATTTTCATACAATGAGTTGGGCGCATTAATTTGTTGCAAAATTGAGGTTAACGCATTAACTGAATATTAAGTACCCATGAAGTAATTCTGAATTATTCGATGATGGAATGGCTGAAATGGCTAGAAAAATCAAGGAAAAGCTATGCACTGCTAAGCAGGTAACATTCTCTTAATGTAGAAAGTGAAAGTGTGAATTGGTACGTCAGCAACCTTTTTTCCTAAAAACCAAGTGTCCGAAACCGCTAATTACCTGTCGAATGACGGAAAAGTGACGAGTGACAGAGTTACAGGTTACAAAAAAAGACAGGAGTCCGAAGTCCGCAGTTGTTGTCACGTCCTGAAAGTTGCCTGCAACAGGTACTTGCCTAGGCACTCTTGCTGAGCACTAAGGAAATGAACTACAGTAGGTAAATATTAGGATCAACCTCCACTTTTTATTAATAAGTTTGCAGCTTCGTTTTACAAGCATCAATGCCATGAATGAGAGGATATGGAATAAAGATTTGATATTCCTGATACTGTCCAACTTCTTGATGTACATCACCTACTATGCCATACTTTCGGCCCTGCCCATCTATTTGGTCAACAACCTCCATGCCTCAAAAGTGCAGGTGGGAGTGGTTGTTGGGGTATATACCATTGCCTCGGTAATGGTGCGCCCTTTTTCGGGTTTTGCGCTCGACCGATTTGGGCGACGCACCATCTTCCTGCTGGCTCTAATAATTTACACCTTGCTATTTGCGGGCTACCTAGTTGCCATAACCATTACATCCATAATTTTGCTTCGGTTTGCGCAAGGGCTTGTATGGGGATTTACCACCGTTTCGGGATCGACCATTGCGGTTGACATTATTCCGGTGGCCAAAAGAGGCGAAGGCATCGGATACTTTGCGCTATCGACAACCCTAGGAATGTCCGTTGGCCCAATTATCGGGCTATTTGTATGCCACCACTGGGGATACATGGCCATGTTTGTTTCGGGGTGTTTTATAAGTGTTGCAAGCCTTGCATGTGCCTACAGCGTACACCTGCGTAAACGGTTTGTGGTTGGCAAACGGATAGCGCTAAAATGGAACAGCCTGTTCGATAAAAACTCCATCCAGCCGTCGATAAATGTATTTATCACCATGATTGCCTACGGTGGGTTACTGTCGTTTATTGCCCTTTACGGCCAGGAGATAGGCATTAAGAACACCTCCCTATACTTCCTTATTTTCTCCATTGGTATAGCTGCAGCACGGCTTACCGCCGGAAAGGTGTTTGACCGAAATGGTCCGCGAAAGATTATTACGCTATGCCTGATTTTGCTCATGATAGGATTTCCCATGCTGGCCATGGCAAAAAGCCCGCTGCTATTCTTTCTCTCGGCCATAGTTATTGGATTTGGCAACGGGGTAATATTCCCAACCTTCCAGTCGATGGTGAATAACCTCGCCGATTCTGTGCACCGTGGAGCAGCCAATTCAACACTTTACACGGCTGTAGACCTCGGAATGGGGCTTGGAATGATTACGGCTGGGCTAATAGCCGAGCACATCTCCCTCTCATTTATCTTTTGGGTAAATGCCGCAGTGGGTGCCGCCGGGTTACTGTTCTTCAGGCTCTTTGTGCTAAAAGCGTACGAGAGTCGATACAAGCAATAAACCTACACCTACATTACGACCATTCCATAAAGAATGGATCAAAATCCAGCATTCCAACTTTAGCAATCTAGGCCTACGCAAAGGGCCCGCCAGAGTTGGCGAGCCCAGATTGATGCTATGTTCTTGTGCTACTACTTAGCTAAAATCGCTGGACAATAGGACAGGCACAGCATAGAGTAGCAATCCATAAGAAACGGACCAGCAACGCCACGCTGTAAAAGCTGCCTCAGCTCACCTCATCGTACCCACTCTTTATCACTGTAGAAATCATTTTAAACCGCACGTTGGCCACAATTGTATTGTACGAATGTGCCGGAATAATGATGGACTGGCCCGT
Source organism: Williamwhitmania sp. (assembly GCA_035529935.1). Classification (NCBI taxonomy): domain Bacteria; kingdom Pseudomonadati; phylum Bacteroidota; class Bacteroidia; order Bacteroidales; family Williamwhitmaniaceae; genus Williamwhitmania; species Williamwhitmania sp. The sequence continues at coordinate 11,050 of DATKVT010000097.1, forward strand.
TTCGAGATGGCTTGATGTCCCGTCAATAATAACCTCTGCCCTTCCATCGATTATCTGAATAAAGTTATCAAAGGGCGATGACCTATCGGTGAGCGTTTCGCCCGAATCGAACGAAGCGGCGCTTACCTTGCCCGTAGTCTTCTTTATTATGGTTTTAATAACCACCGAATTTGGAACGTACTCAATGATTTCCACTATGATAAAAGTTTTTGATCTATCTACCTCAACGCTGTCCATTATTCCTTGGTATTTCACCTAATTTAAATTGAAACTTGCGCATTTGCTAGCTCCTGTGCCTGCCCAATCCAATTATCTCGTTCAATTCGTTCAGGAGAAATGTCCAAGGCTTCGGCAAGGGATTTCACGTCATCTGCAGTTAACCTACCAATCTGAGTAAAGGTATAAATATCAATCAGATTAAGCCTCTCCTCAATCCATAAACTGATTCCTTTTATTAGAGTCAAGTTATTGGCTTGATGCTTAAGGGCTGACCCAATTCTGGCGTAGGAAATTTTGTTTTTTTGTTCCTTAACTTTATTAAGAAGAGCGGCCTTCTTTCCCTCTATTTTCACGAGCTCCTTCGCCTGAGGTATCCACTCATCTCGCTCAATCCGTCCAGGAAAGTACTCAATGGCTTCGGTAACCAGCTCAATGTCCTCGTCGTTAAAATTTGCTATCTGCCGAAAGGCAAAAATATCCAACGCATTAAGTTTTGCCTCAATCCATCCACCTATCCCAACAATGGAAGTAAGGTCGTTGGCTTCTTCCTTGTGGGCAATCCCAATCCTTTGAAAATAGATACGGGTTTTTCGAGCTCTAATGCGCTCCAAGGCCTCTTCCCTTACCTTTTCATCTTCTAGCAGTTCCTTAGCCTGCGCAACCCACTCGTCGCGCTCAATCCTACCGGCAAAGTATTCGATGGCAAGGTTTATCTTTTCAGTATCCAGCGGAGTGAATCTACTTATCTGCCTAAAGGAGTAAATATCAACAGCATGTAGCCGTTCTTCAATGAATGGACCTATACCGCTAATCATTTGAAGGTTATCCCGTTCCTCCTTTGTGGCCGTTCCAAAACTACTGTAGTCTAGCAAATGCTTACGCTTTCCAATTTGAAACAGAGCTTCATCTTGATCCTGCAGCTTCTGTTCAGCATTGGCATTTTTTAGAGTAAGGCTCTCGGTTTTACTTTCCGCTTTAGCCTTATTTGCTTGAAGCGTGTTTACCTCCTTTGTAAGTTGTACCAGTTCACCCTTGCTTTCGCTAATGCTTTTTTTCAGATTACCGTTCTCAGTCGCAAGTCGGATATTTTGGTTTTTCAACTCATCCATTTGTGTTTCGTGTGCCTTTCCATCAGCCTTGTAGATGGACTTGAAGTAAAGCCATGCCGTTACATACCCAATGATTGCTGCTCCCAGCAAAAGGGCTAAGATTATAAAGGTAGCTTCACCTCTTGTTTGCACTAGCAATACGATAAATGCGCTCATATTTTTATTTTTTAAGGGTTACTGCAGCTCTCCTGTTATTGGCTCTACCTAAAATGGTATTATTATCGGCGATAGGTTCTTTTTCGCCCTTCGATTCAATGCTGATTCTGTCGGCCGACATGCCCTTGCCTTCGAAATATCGTTGCATGGTTTGGGCTCGTCGATAACCCAAAGCCTGGTTATACTCTTCGGTTCCAACGGCATCGGCATAGCCCACTATGCTAAGCTTCGCCGTCGAATTTTGTTTCATATAGGTAGTTGATTCGTCGAAGTAGCTGTTCGCCTCTTCGTTCGCGTCAAATTCAGAATTATCAAAAGCAAAGTGGACTACCAAATCTTGCGGTAGTAATGCTTGCTTGGCAGTATCAGGTAGGGCTGCAATGCTATCGTTCTGGCTCACCGCCACAACAGTGGTTGTTTGCTGCTCATTGCAAAGCCCCTTTATCTTGCACACATAGACATACGTTGAGAACGCTGACCAGCAGGCAAATGCAATAAATCCAATTGATAGAATCCTCATGGCTATGAATTATTTAGTTTTTATAAAAATTCCTTTTTAGGTACTTTTCTATCTGATATGTCGAAAATCCATCAGGGTAAAACCATCAGGGTCATCGTTGGTAACCCGGCGGGAGCTATAGTAGTAGAGATTCCCTTCCACATCAAAGATCATTTCAAAACATTTCCCTACACCCATATTCTTGTTTGGCCCAACGTGCAAGAGGAAAAAGGCATTCTTTGGGTTTGCGTCAATGGCTTTCCGCATTTCATCTACAGTGAGTAACTTCACAAAGTTGGGGTAAACGGCGCTTATCTTCTCCGATGTATTGACATCGGGCGCCAAGTTATCCTTGAGTACAAGCAGCTCCTTATCCTGAAACCCCGACGAATTGTAGTAGCTTAACCCGCTCAAGGAGATAAAGAATCGCTTCTTTTCGAGATTCTTTGCATGTATCTGCATAAACTTAACAATTGCTGGAATGGCATAGCTGTAGTTCAAGGAACCGTCGTCGGAGTATAAAAGTGGTATGCTGCATAGCTCCGGCATATTGGTCATGTCCTTTGATTTATCGCCCAGAACTAGGCTGATGTAGCTGTAGCTCACGCCCCCGGGATCAATCCCAAAAACATTTTTCATCAGCACTAAAAACGAATACTTCGAATCGAACCTACGTTTTTCAAACTCCGTTGCATCGATAAACTCGTATGGAGTAGATTTCCAATACTTCTGCACCGCATCCTTTATGTAGGCATTGTAAGGATCTGTTCCATTCTCAAGCACAACACAAGTAGTTGAGTTAATAAACATTCCTATCTCCTTCTGTGAAGCCAGAGGAGATTCTGCCATTGCCACCACGCTGACAAGCATCAGCGCAACAGCAAGTGTATGCTTTTTGGAATTGATTCCAGCCAGAAGCACCTTTAAGGCATTTGCAATATGTTGTTTCTTCATGGTTTCCCTTTTAGTGGTGGTTTGTAGTAATCCAATCCTGAAAAATTATGTAGAGCTTGTGTATAGTTTTCCTAGAATACAAAGGTGCGACAGTTACTAACCAAAATAGTTACACAACTCTTGCTAAGAGTTACATAAATCACACACTCCGATAAGATTTAGATAGTAATAGCTGTAATTTGAAATAGCGCTTGCGGTAGAAGTATTGGTAAAAAGAAAGAAGCTACCCTAAAGGAGCTTCTCCCGTTTGTTAAAAGTTGCCTATTGAGCAGGCTCAGTGATAGTGTTACCATCGAGCACAACGGCGGTTTGCGCCAGCGCTCTCCCACTCATTGAGGCACCAGTTTGAAAGGTAATGCTCGTCATCGAAAGTATTATACCTTCAAAATGCGAGGTTGTACCTAACGTAACTTGGCCTCCAACCTGCCAGAAGATGTTCTTAGCCATAGCACCACCGCTTAAAGTAATATTCACGGCCGAACTCATGGTAAGATCACCCGCAATTTGGAATATCCAAACATCGGTTGCACTACCAGAAATGGTAACATCAGTGGGTATTGTAACGGTGTTCGTCCACTTGTAGAGGCCTGGAGCAAGCGTATAACCACCTATAATCCCAGTTCCCAACTCTACGAAATCGGGCAATGTACGGCCTGCCGCATCGTTGTAGGCAGTAATCATGTTGTTTACAGCAGTAGTAAGGGTTATCGGAGTAGGATCGGCCATGTCGGCAGCGTAAATATGTCCAGTAACCTGTGCCGAAGTGGCATAGCCGGTTGCATTGGATAACGCTAATCCCGTAACATAAGAGGTGGCAGCAGGGCTAAGACCCAAATCCCCCGTAAGGGCAGAAGTTGAGTTATTGGTAATTGTTGTTTTAGCCAAAATAACGTAATTGCCGGCACCCCCTAGATTTACCGCAGCAATACCCACTGCACTACCTGCAGTTGTAAAGTTCCACACTTTATCACTTACAAGAGTATTCCCGGTAAGACTTGTTGCCTCAGTAGTAATTGTTGCAGTATATTCAGTTTCTGCAAGCAGCGTTGCCGATGGCGTAAAGGTTGCAACTAAACCAGCATATGCAACAGATCCACCAACTTCAGTCGACCCTTGTTTTAGGGTAAACGACATTGTGTTAACCGTTAATGGATCCATGGCTTCGCTGAAGGTCACAGCAATAACTTTGTTACGAGCAACGCTTGTTTCGTTGCTTAAGGGGTCGGTTGCCGATACAGTAAGCATAGAAGAATCTCTATTATTATCATCCTTTTTACAGCTCGCCGTAAATACTACCAACAGTATTGCAACGGCTGGAATTATTTTTCCTATCCTCATAATCTATATTTTTAGTGAATATTTTATAAACTCAAAGATAGGTATCATCACAAGGGTATCTGTTACACAACAATTGCTAATTGTTACATAATTCACTCATTTTCAAAATAGTAATATTTGTAAGGAAGCAAGTATGCGCGGATTTGTAAGAAAGAACAAGCTCGCATAAATCTATAGCAAAGCATGCTAAAAATATATTTTAGCATGCTATAAGAATTAATCGGACGATAGCAAAGTTTGGTATTACCAGCTAGCAAGGTTGGCTATTTCCAAAAAAAACCAGAGAGGGCAAAAACTCGCCTTCTCTGGAGATTACCATTAATTTCTAGCATAATTAATGATATATGGTGCTATGAGAGGATATTACATGCTTAAAATATGTAACGTATTGAAATCGCTCCATTATCGCCCCAAAAACCGGAATATCCAGAAAAATTGAGCTCCGGTTTCCAGTCGATGCCAATATTAATAGGTACCTCTCTGAAGTTATACTCTAGCCCCAGTATCCCATCAACGCCGACAACAGTGTAGGACTCGCCTCTGTTTCCCCAATTGGTATGATCGCCATTCCAAAAGCCTACGTGAGCTCCAAATCCAATGAACCAATCCAGTCGTTCGGTATTAAAAGCGCGATTTTGAACCTCGTAGAGCCCAGTTATCTCAACTCCCTCCCATCGACTGGAAAGGATTCCCTCCAAGGCCACCTTACTACCAATAAAATGCTTGACTGTTAGCCCGTTGGTATAGCCAGCCCTAAGCCCTATACCGGTGTTGTAATCCTGTGCATTGCTATATGAAAACAGGCACATTGCCAGCACGATTGTAATTCCTAGTCGTTTCATTATTATGTTTATTAATTTTTCCTACTCGTATGGCTTTTCAGTTTCGCCCCAACATTTATCCCTAAGCTGGAAAGATATTATTAGCTTCTGCTATCAATTTTCGGTGAACAATAGTAAAAAATTACCCGTCACTCTATTTTAAGGAGTTTATTATGACTCTTACCTCCTCTTCCGATTTACCAAGCTTATAGCCAAGCAATTCCACCATCTCCTTTTCCTTCCCTTCACTAAAGCGTAAATCGTCGTCAGAGATAGCTGGATACTCAAGTTTGAGCTTCTCTTTCCGCTCATTCCAAAATCCAACAATAGTTTCCTTCATAGTACTAATTTTTTAGTGAAGACATAGGTTGAATGATTAAGCAAATATACCATACTGTCAGGACACACCTGTTACACAATTAATTAAACAATTTACATAATTCACTGATAAGGCTACATGCAGCGAGGTAGCGATTAATTTTTCATGCTTCCAGGCTGTCCTGTGGTTTCGATAACATTCCACCACAATTCACCCTCTACATCTATCTCCTTGCGTTTGGAAACGGAAATTGGAATTGGGAGAAGAGTAAAATGGCCATTCCAATGCCCTACTACAAAATCGGTTTTACCGGCCATTGCTGCATGAACAGCATTTTGCGCAAGAAGCCCACAAAATTTGCTGTCGTTGGCGTTGGCTGGTGCACTGCGAATAATGTAGCTTGGGTCGATATACTTGAGGACAAAGGGAAATTCTTTCGCTTCGAATTCTTCCTTTATTTTGTCTTTCAAATACAATCCAATATCCTTATTCCGAATATTTCCCGAGGCATCCTTTTCCAAGGTGGTGCTATCGAAAAAGTGTTGCCCCGCACCTTCGGCCACCACGATTAGGGCATGATGACGATTCTCGAGCCGGCGCCGTAATACATTCAAAAAGCCATTGGGTCCATCCATATCGAATGCCATCTCAGGAATGAGGACAAGGTTAACCTCATGCACAGAAAGGGTCGCATGAGCAGCAATAAATCCAGAATTGCGGCCCATGAGCTTTACTATCGCAATTCCGTTATATGCTCCAATAGCCTCGTTATGCGCAAAGCGAATAATATCGTTGGCAATTGTAAATGCCGTTTCGAATCCAAACGATTTATCGATAAAGCTGATATCGTTGTCGATGGTCTTGGGAATTCCTGCAACAGAAATGGGAAGGTTCCTGTGTAGTATCTCCTGGTGTATGGCATGTGCCCCGCGTAGGGTACCATCGCCACCAATGCAAAATAGGATGTCTGCCTTCATTGCGCTTAACTTATCCACAATCTGGACTACATCCTGCTCCCCTCGAGACGTTCCAAGAACTGTCCCACCAAAAAAATGAATTTTATCCAAGCTCTGTGGCGAAAGATCAACCACCTCATGGTCATACTTGGCAATAAAGCCTTCATAACCATAACGAATGCCCACAATATTTTTTACGTGATACCGGTAGTAGAGCTGGTTTACAACACTTTGAATAACATTGTTTACCCCAGGGCATAATCCACCACACGTAACTATGGCAACCTTTGTATCGGCAGGATTAAAATAAAGATATTTGTGCGGCCCCGCCATTTCAAACGAAATGGGGGTTTCCCTTTCTTCCTTACCCAGCTTATAGCTGCTGAGCTTTGTATTGAATAGCACCCTATCGTCGTTTTTAACAAAGCCAAACGACAATTCACTGGTTGGAGAAGATGGCGACAGCTTCGATTTAAATTCTCCGGGACCTAGCGTTTTAACTTTAAAATCGTCGTGAGTCATGGATCGAAAATTTATTTTGTGATATACGAGAGCACCATACAGCAGGGGATTCATAAGCTTAACGGCTCGCCTCTCATCACTATTTACCCAACAACCACCGACAACGAATAATGGTCCGATGCCCTACTTCGCCTCTATCTCTTTTTTGTTGGCACTATGAATAGCGGTATGGAGGTATGCTGCAAAATTTTCTCCGTAACGCTACCCATTAATACGTTTTCCATCCATTTGCGGCTATGCGAGCCCAATACAATTACATTGGCATGCAGCTCCTCTGCCGTCTTCAGAATTGAATCCCCAAAGTCACCCTCCTTTACTACGGTCAGAATGTTCCTGTCGCCTAAGTGCTGTTTCGATTTATCGAGATATTGCTGAGCAACTTTTTTAAGGGCACTTTCACCATCGGTTTGCAACATACCCATTTCCGTTTGGGGGTAACCGGCAAAACCCATCACTGTAACATGTCCAGTGGAAGTGTAATTTATAGGTTCCAGTATTACATGAAGAAGTGTAATCTCAGCATCCATGGCCTTCCCAAGTGAAAAGCCAACCTCCGCAACCTTTTGTGCCGTTGGATCAAAATCGAGTGCAATCAGCACCTTTTTTCTATTTGTTGTTTCCATAACAATTGTATACTTTAAAAGTAAGTCGCTAACAAAACATTAGCAACTATTTGCGCCTTACGCTGTCGACCAGATATTCCGAATTGCCATGCCAGAAAAGGACACCGTTTTTTTGGAGATAGTGCACAATTACCATTTGACCTTGAATTGTATCGAGCTGCATGGCCAACTTTTTGTCGGTAACCGAGAAATAGAACTTCTCGGAGGCAAGGGCAACATTCGTATTGCTGGTCACGCTGCTGAGGATCATCTCCCCTTCGTAGGTTTTAACAATATTTCCCTTGTGAGAGAATTTCTGCAGCAACCCAGCCCTGTATCCATCGCTGTATGTATAAAAGAACTTCCAGTAGATGAATATGCCAATCAATATTATGGTTATGGCAACAAACCATCGAAACGCATTTCTCAATGTTCGCTTCACCCCAGTCCATTTCGAAACTGGGGTGGCTACTGATTTTGTGTCGGTTGTCATACTGCTACTGTTTATTGATATTAAGCAACATTTCAGAACGTGAATGCACTCTTACACCCTCTTTGAAACGAACCATCCCAGCACGAACCCAACGCCAAGACTAATTAGAATCTGAGTCCAGTTCCAATGGGCATAGTCCATCGACATGCGTCCGTGCATCCCATTTAACCATCCAGCACCACCAAAAAGCAGCACTATTAATACAATAACGACCACAATGAGGACGTAAACCAATGTTTTGTTTGACCTTGTTAATCTCTTTGCACTCATGATTATCCTCCTTTTGAAATTAGTTTTAGAAAACCTACCTATTTTTGTTTTCTGTCAATGGGAACAATACCAGCCATTTCCCCAATTATGTTGACTAATTCGGTACCAGTTGGAATTACTATTTTGGCATTATTCTGGAGCGAATTCTCCATTGCCTCGAGCTTCCGTAAAAGCTGTGCATTCCCAACAAAATACTTGTCGGCAGCTTCGTTTACCAACTTAATGGCTTCGGCCTCTCCCTCAGCGTGCAATATTTTCGACTGCTTGTATCCTTCTGCCTCCTTGATTTTGGCACGCTTAATACCATCGGCAACAGTCTCGGCAGCGGTGGCCGAATCGATGGCCGCAATCTTTTCGTTCTCGGCCTTAACCACCTTATTCATGGTTTCCTGAACGTCCCTTGGTGGGTCAATCTCCTTAAGCTCGGTGCGCACAATCTCAATACCCCAGCCCATGGTTTCCATATGAAGGGTTTTGTAGAGATCAGCATTAATTTTTCCACGCTCGCTGTTGGCCGACTTAAGCGTAAGAGTTCCTATTATATTTCGGAGAGTTGTGCGGGCAAGGTTTACAATCTGCCACTTATAATTGTTCACGTTGTAGATCGAGCCTTTTACGCTCTCCTCGTCCGATTTTACCCTGAAGTAAACCTGGGCATCTACGCTGGCGTTAAGGTTGTCGTTGGTGATTATCTCCTGTGGAGTAGCATCAACCATCTGCTCGGTAACGTTTACAAGAAACAGCTTGTCGATTATGGGAATAATCCAATGGAAACCGGGATTCGCAAACTTATTGTATTTCCCAAGCCTCTCAATTAGGCCTCGCTGTGTTGGCCTTACAATTTTTATTCCCCAAAGGAATAGCAGAAAAACTAAAATGATAATATACAGATAGGACATGCAAATCTCTCCTTTTTATTTTTTGTTAAAACTCATTAATCTATTCATAAGTCTTCTAGCCCTTTTCGATGGTTTCTCGATGCTCCCATTACATAAATGCTAGAGTAACATGCAGAAAACACAAAACAGATGTGAGTCTAGAAGTGGTCAACTCTATGTGCCTTTACCCTTATTGATGCGGGTGAAGGACATTTTTAGCCATTAAAAACAGCGGATAACCAGGCGATTACTTCTTTTTTTCAAACGGATTAGGAAGGATAATTTTACCACCTATCCCCTTTTCGTCGCGCTTGGCCGCCTTGGCAGCACGTTTTTCCTTCAGACTTAAGACCGCAGCCTTTTTACCTGTTTTCTCTTTTCCCTCTTTTTCGTGTGACATATTCGTGGTTATTTGGTTTGTAACATTTGCTAATGCTCAACTTAGAGAATCCTTCTCCCTGAAATTAGTCTTAATAACACTGCGATAAGGGCAATAACCAGCAGAATGTGAATAATACCTCCAGCATGGTAACCTAGGTAACCCACTGCCCAAAGGATGACTAGAATTACTGCAACTACATACAAAAGACTTCCCATGATTTCTTCGTTATTGGTGGATATTTGGTTTGTAACATTTTATAATGCTCAACTTAGAGAACACTTTTCCCTTGAAAAAGTCTGAACAATATTGCAATAAGAGCAATAACAAGCAGAAGGTGAATAATGCCGCCTGCATGATAACCTAGGTAACCTACTGCCCAAATGACAATTAGAATGACTGCAACTGCATACAAAAGATTTCCCATGATTTCATCGTTGTTAAGTGTACATAGCTAAAAAACAAAGGTCATCATATTCGAGCAGGGATGTGTTACACAACTTCAGCTATTAGTTACATTATTCACAGATTCTGAAGGGGAAGAAACTGTTGTTGCACAGGCTCACCAACCAGATGGAATATGCCGCAACCAACTTTTATTGCCAAACAAAGGGGGCTCAACAGTTTCGCAAAACCAGCTAGACATTAGAATAGAATGCTCGATTTTGAGGCAATGCCAATCCGAACCACATTGAGCTGTCGGTTAAAGTGAATATTGTAGTAGTCCTGTCCGTAGTAGTAATCCACAAAAATTACCCCATCTTTTAAGAATGCGGGTTTAAAAGAAATGATACAGTTGAAAATCAACCGCTTTACATCCAGCGTTTTTGTATTATTCAGGTCGCCCGCTATCCATCCCATGCGTATCGATTGATCAAAAATGTAGTGCCTCCTATTATCCTTCTTCGGCACAATTACTTTAAAAACATCCGAGAGTTTTACGGTGATCTTGGCATTAACAAAAAAGCGTAATCGGCCATAAATGCGATTCAATTCCGCATCTTGGTTATAGCTATAGGCCGCATAAAACTTAATATAGTTAGTAATGAAAATTAGCTGACTATTGGGACGCGAAAGGAAAAAGCCACCCTCGAACCAGTTGGTAGAAAAGCTGCCATTTAGCGTATTAATTGTTGTGCCATCGGCCATGTAAAAGTTGCCATCCTGCCCGTTTGAATGGTGTAACAACGAAAAGTAGGCAAACAAATCGCTATGCCCCCTCTCCCTATCGATGAACTGGTAAAAAAAGGTTACCCTAGGCATATACGAAGGCGTGCGAACTGGGTGCGAGTGGCTATCGTACATCCGCATAAGAATGCGTGGCGAAAGCTCTATACCCCACCTTACATTTTTGTTCAGGCTTATCATGAAGTAGGGAATAATGTCGGCCTCAAATACCAAAGGTTCCAAGTTGCCCAGCCCACTACCAAACATTATGTAGCTTGGCTCACGAAACATGTTGAATGTTGAAATGGCATTGGCTTTTACTGCCTTATAGTCCGCTACTATACTATCGGCACGATTCTTTTGTGCATAGGTTTTGCCGAATGCTCCAAAAAAAAGGAGCGTGAGAAGCACAAATTCACATAGTTTTTTCAATTTGTTAGGTATAGATTAGCCTTTGTTTCGCTTGTGAGTATCTCTGCTTTCCTTCCAACTCGGGTTAGCAATACTCTCGTATTTTTCTCTACTACAATTGCGATGCCTCTTGCATTGCCATTGTATAATTCCGATCCATTGATCCCAAAAAATAAAAGGCTGATTCTGCAACCAGCCTTTTTAAAACGAAGTGAAGTGAGCTACTTTTTGTTATCAACAGTGAAATCTTTGAGTGCCTGTCCAAGCTCATCCATGTCGTGGCTGAACTCGGTTTTGAATGATGTCCACTTTTCCTTCCCGTCCTCCTTGTAGTCCTTCAACATATTCTTCATCTCGGTATTCTTTTTCTCCAGCTTGGCTATTTCCTTCTGATAGCCAACTTTTGTCTTACCCTTTACCTTGGCAACTTTTGCCTTTAGCTCGGCAATTTGTTGGTCGTAGGTTACCGTTTTTGCTTCCGACTCCTTTTTAAAAGCTTCAACTTCGGCAAGGTATGCCTGGTTTGCCTTATCCAGGTCTTCCTTTGCTTGGGTAACATTATCCTTTGCATTATCAACCTTTTGTGCTGAATTGGTACAACCAGAGAATGGCACCGCTGCTACAAAAGCAAGTGCCACCAATACTAAAAATGTCTTTTTCATATTAACAATGTATTAAAATGATTAAATTCTTAATGCTTATTTAATAGTTGGCAATGAAGCGAGTGACGAAGCTACCGCTTCTTCAACCCAAATAAAAAGATGCCTCCACCAACTGCCATTACCACAATTCCAGCAATGGGTGACCACGCTATGCTATGGTTCTTGTTTCTGGATACCTGTAGGTCGCCTAGGTCCACCACCTTCTCTCGGGTAACAAAGCTAAATCCAGTAATAAGGCTAATGGCCAAGCCAAGTACCATAACAATGATTCCAACCTTCTTCATACGGTCTGTATAAAACGATTTAAGAGTGATCAAGAATTCTTACGGTAAGCATTGAAGTTGCTTACAGTAAAACAATAAGAAGAATGATAATGATGATTGCACCGGCTCCAGAAATGTATATCCCGCCATCATTGCGCATGAGTTCGCTTCTTATGGATTTTACCTCCTTGCGAAGACCCTTCTTTTCGGATGAGCTTAAGTTTGACTTATCCATGCTCTTAATCTCGTTCAACCGGAGGAGCAGCGCGTCATTTTCTGCGGTATTCGCAACGGCAGGCTCTGCTACCAAAGTTGTTGTGTTTTTTGGAGCTGCATTCACTGGCAATGGAGCTACTGCTAAAAGCATCAAAGCTACCATTATGCTGACAGTTACCTTTTTCATGTTACAAGTTTTAGTGAGTCAATTTTGACTATACAAAGGTGTACCTATAACATGCTGAAAGAGTTACACAACTATGGGAAAGAGTTACATCTTTCACAGGTTCTCCAAATTTTTGGAGCGCTTCGACTTGAGCTGCTTGAAGAAGGATGGGGTAAGTCCAGTAATTTTCTTGAACTGGTTGGATAGGTGGGCAACGCTGCTGTACTGCAGTCGGTAGGAAATTTCGGAGAGGTTGAGCTCATCGTAGAGCAGCAGCTCCTTTACCTTTTCAATCCTATGCAGAATTATGTAGTGCTGCAGCGTAATGCCCTTTACCTCGGAGAAGACGTTAGAAAGGTAGGTGTAGTCGTAGCCCAGCTTTTCGCTGATGTAGTCGGAGTACTTAATTTTTGGGAGCTCGTCGGCGTAGTGGATCATTTCGATAACTACGTTCTTAATCCGCTCAATTAGTATGCTTCGAGTATCATCGAGCAGCTCCAGCCCCATTTTAAGAAGGCCAGCACTCAACTTTTCGCGCTGCGCTGGAGTTATATCCTCCAAAATATCAACCACTCCCAGATCAACCACCACGTAGCGTAGCCCCAGCTTCTCCAGCTCCTGCTTTACCATCAACTTGCATCGAAGGCTAACCATGTATTTGATGTAAAGCTTCATATATTACCTCGAATAAGTATAATATGGTTAAGAGCGGTGAGCCCAGTAAGCGCAACAGAGATAGACCCTTTATGCACCTATTAATTGATGCAATATACGAATTAGATAACTCCTTTTCAAGTTTCTATGGCGTTGGATATAAACTCCTGCGGTTGCGAAATGTTCACTGGGACTGCATAGTAGAATAGTAGCTGGGTAAGGAATGGGTGCAAATAAGAAATGTGCTGAAGTGGATAGGACTCTAGGTATCCCCGATTTAGAGTACTAGTGCCTATTCACACAAAACCATTATCAATGATTATCATTAACCTATGGAATGCCGTTTTTATTATGGGACAGATTACTACCTAACATGTAAAAACGGAAACCTGCGAAAGCGGGGTTTCGTTTTGTAGTGCACGGTAAGAATTTGGTAGTATCACATTTTGTGTGTAGTGCGCTCTTGCCCGGCTTGGCGTATGGGCCACAGGCCCATGGCAGCGCTTTAATCTTTATGGTAGGCAGCGGTAGTTAACTCTTTTAGGCTAGGCGCTAAGGTTGCTGTGTGTTTCCCTGGTAGGTGGGTATGGACGAGGACAGCCTGACCGGCCTGTTTGACGGTTCCGCGTCAGCATCTCATTTTATATCCGGGGGAGCGGGAATAGTCAATCTTCCTTTTAGATAGCTTTTTACTCTTGAATATGTCAGTTAACCATTTCAAATTTCAGTTTCCTTTAATGAAGCACAACGTTTGCCGCTAAGCACAGACAGGGAGTTTGAAACCGTTTCCCTGTCCCTCGTTAACGGTATTGCTAAGTTAGGAAATACTTTCTTATCTGCAAATCAGCCCTGATTGGGTTTAGCGGCTGTTGTGCAGCGTAGCTTAACTCAGTCTAGTCAAGTAAAGATATTATTAACGAAATCACAGCAATAATAAAACCCAAAATTGCCAAAATGAAAGTCAACCAATAAGTCTTTTTATGCCACTTTATTAATTGAGCTTCATTGACTTCTTTTTCATTCTTTATTAATTCAAGTTTTTCTTTTTTCTTTTGTTCTTCAAACAGTTTTCTGAACCCACCATTTTTATTAAATCTTTCAGTGATTATGTCCAATTCCATAATTTGTGTTGCTCGGTTTTCACTAATGGCAACAATCACAACTTGAGATTCTTTTAAAATCTTAAAATAATATTCATAAGAACTCTCTTTAATTTCAGGTTGGTCATCTAGATACTTGTTTCCAAGCGATGGAAGATGGCTTACGTTAATGCTCTTCTTTTCGAGAACTATTCTTATAATATTATCAAGTACGCTAATATCATCTTCAATTATTTTCATTGTTAATGGTTTTAAATGCTATGATGCACAACGATCGAGGCTTGCTTTTCGGCGGGGATTAAGTCCCACTTTCCTGTCGCTTACCGCTGACGTTTATTAATTTGTTTGTCGTTTCTAGTTCCAGTTCACCCCCGCTGAAAGCAAGGCTTTGTTGCACTAAATCCCACTACGTGGGCTAGCTTTGAATACCAACCATGGTAAAGTAAGTAAAAGATACTGAACGGGAGAATAGAGCTCCTTAAAAAGTTAACGTCTAACCTTAGCGTTCAGTACCATGGGAAAGAAAAGCGAATTTACGATTGTTGAGCAAGCCGTGCAAACCGTTGCCGGTTTTTCTGCCGTGCTGCACACCCTGCAGCAGCAAACCATCCTGCGCGGGCAGAGCCAGAGCACCCTAAACAGCTACATCCGGCAGGTGGCGCTGGTAAGCCTCCACTTCGGGCAGCTGCCGGAGCAGCTCTCGGACGAGGAGATCGCGGAGTACCTCACCGGATTGGCCCAGCGCCCCGGCTCGCCCTCCCGGAGCACCTTTAAGCACGCGGTGTACGGGCTGCGCTACTACTACCGGCACATCGGGCAGGGGAAGCGGGCTATCGCCCTGCCCTCGCTGAAGCGGGAGCTCACGCTGCCGGTAATCCTCAACCGGAGCGAGCTGCGCCAGCTGTTCAAGGCCCCAGCGCTGCTCAAGCACCGCATCGTGCTCACGCTCATCTACTCGGCCGGGCTGCGCTCGCAGGAGGCCATCAACCTGAAGCTGGCCGACATCGACTTCGAGCGCCGGACCATCCACATCCGCCAGAGCAAGTACAAGAAGGACCGGATCGTTCCGCTCTCGCGGTTCATGGCCAGGGGGCTGCGGCGCTACCTCGCGGTGGAGCACCCGCAGGTATGGCTGTTCAACGGCAAGGAGCCGGACGGGCGCTACAGCGCCAAGGGGCTGAGCTGGGTGATGCGCGAGGCGCTGAAGCGGACCAGCATCCAGAAGGAGGTCAACCTGCACTCCCTGCGCCACAGCTACGCCACCCACCTGCTGGAGGATGGGCTGAGCATTGTCTTGTCCTAAAATAGGTTTACACTAAAAAAGTGTAAAATGGTAGAAAAAAGTAAAGCTATTTCAGGATTAAAAAGGGGTAATTATTTTACCGATTCGGAACGTCACAAAATTATTCAAGAAATGATTTCAAGCAAG
>DATKVT010000098.1 GCA_035529935.1 Williamwhitmania sp.
AGCATACGCCACTTTGTATGACTGGATAAATGAACTTCTCCACCTTATACTTAGCTTTACATTGGAAATATTTACCATATAGACAAGTATTTTATTTGGTAAAAATTTAGTAAACAAACACTGCTTTGGAAATACTAACCAATCATAAACACACGATCTAAACGTTTTCAGTATGACTAAAAAACTTTTACTCATTTTTTTTATATGCCTTGCAACCATGCTCCGGGCATTTTCGCAGAACAACGCCCTGCACTTCGATGGAACCAACGATTACGTTGCCATTCCTTCCGTGGGAACCAACCTGAACAGCTTCACCATTGAAGCGTGGATAAATCCTGAAACTATCTCCACGAGGATGATGTTGGTAACCACCGATGGATGGGTAGCCGGAACGGTTTACTTTCGCCTCTTTAACGGTAAGGTTTCATTAGCGGTAAATGGATTAAATATGGCCGAAACCGATAACGATTGGCCGGTAATGTCGGCAGCAATAAACATCAATAGGTGGCAACATATTGCGGTAACCTACGATGGTGTCGCTAAAAAAATAGTATTCTATCTTAACAGCGTAGAGAGCGGTAGCTATAATGCTCCATCGATGCCAGTTGCCAACTTTACTACAGGTGAAATTGGTGCCTTTAGCATATCAAATCCCTATTCGGGTAAAATGGATGAAGTTCGTATCTGGAATAAATCCCTTACCTCTACCGAGATTAATGCAACGATGAAAACAGAGCTAGTAGGCACCGAAAGCGGATTAATTGCCTACTACAACTTCAATCAGGGAACAGCAAGTGGAGCAAATTCAGCTATAACCACACTAACCGATATAACCTCCAACCACTATACTGGCACGCTTACGAACTTTAGTTTGCTCACGGGTAATACATCAAACTGGGTAACCGGTTTTGTTGTACCCTCTGCTCCCGGAACCCCCACAAACGTTTCGGCAGTAGCTGGTAATTTAAAAGCAATTGTCTCCTTTACCGTTCCCACATCCGATGGAGGTAGCCCCATCACACAGTATACTGTAACTTCAACCCCCGGGAGCATAGTAGCAACCGGTACGGCAAGCCCAATTGTTGTTATGGGATTAGACGCTTTTCGACCATATACATTTACGGTTGTTGCATCGAATGTCTTTGGGAATAGCGCCCCATCAGTGTCCACTGCGTCAGTAACACCCATTTCGGCACTGGTAATAACCTCCATTACACCAACGAGCGGTCCGGTTGGAACAACCGTAACCATCACCGGGTCTGGATTTAGCACAACTGCCGGCAATAATATTGTTTACTTTGGTGCGGTAAAAGCAACTGTAAGCGCAGCGTCTGAGAGTTCTCTTACCGTAACGGTTCCTTCAGGAGCAGGTTCGGTAGTTCCAATTTCTATTGAAACAGGAGGTTTCGTGGCTCAATCAAACACGAGTAGCACTCCGGTTTTCGATGTTACCAATACCCCTAACCTCAAGCTCACCTACGCCAGCACTACATTAGCTGGATTCATTAATCCTCAATGCATTACAGTCGGTGACTTTAATGGAGATTCTAAGCCCGATATGGCTGTTGCGAATTTATACTCGGATCATATAGATATATTGCTGGGAAATGGAAATGGCACGTTCACACCTGCCTCAGATTTGGCTATAGAATCAGGTTCAAGATTTGTAAGCACTGGCGATTTTAACGGCGATGGTAAA
Organism: Williamwhitmania sp.; assembly: GCA_035529935.1. Taxonomy (NCBI): domain Bacteria; kingdom Pseudomonadati; phylum Bacteroidota; class Bacteroidia; order Bacteroidales; family Williamwhitmaniaceae; genus Williamwhitmania; species Williamwhitmania sp. The sequence continues at coordinate 1,700 of DATKVT010000098.1, forward strand.
ATCGATTTGGTTAGCGCAAATTGGGAATTGAACAGTGTTAGCATATTTCTAGGTATTGGTGATGGTACTTTTTCTGCCAAAACCGATTTTGCGGTGGGTGAATATCCAAACTTTGTTGCGGTGGGCGATTTCGACGGCGATGGTAAGGTAGATATAGCTACGGCAAATTATAAGGGCCAATCGATAAGTGTCTTAAAAGGGAATGGTGATGGCACATTTGCCGCAAAAACCGATTATCCAACCGGTAGTTATACCAGCCCATACTCGATTGCAGTGGGCGATTTCAATGGTGATGGTCAATCCGATATAGTGGTGGCGAATTTTCTTAGCTCTAATGTTGGTATATTCATAGGCAATGGTGGCGGTGGGTTTGCAGCTGAAACGACTTATCCGGTAGGTTCTAATCCTTCAGGTGTTGTTATTGGTGACTTTAACGCCGATGGTAAGGCCGACTTAGCTAGCTCTAATTATAATAACGCTTCGGTAAGCATACTTATGGGTAATGGTGATGGTACTTTTATGGCTAAAGTAGATTATCCGGCAGGTACCAATCCTATCTCTGTTTCCTTGGGCGATTTTAATGGCGATGGTAAGCTCGATTTAGCGATTCCTAATGGAACGACCGATAGAACGGTAAGTGTTTTAAAGGGAAATGGTGATGGTACTTTCGCCGCTAAGTTCTGCCTTGATTTAGGCGTTGATTTATCATGCGTTGCCACAGGTGATTTTAATGGCGATGGTAAAACAGATATGGCTGTTGCATCCTCCTCCAATTCTGTTATTATAATGACCAGTGTGCAATCGCCAACGGTAACCACTCAGGCGGTTACCTCTATTACGGCAACCTCTGCAACAGGAAATGGAAATATCATCGATATAGGTACTGCAAACCCAACCCAATACGGTGTGGTTTGGAGTACAGAAACTAATCCAACAGTTGATCTTACAACGAAAACAGAACTGGGTGCAAAAACGACAACCGGTGCATTTATATCTTCCATTACCGATTTAACTCCATTCACTAAGTACTACATTAATGCGTATGCCACAAACGCTGTAGGTACAAGTTATGGTAGCGAAGTGACTTTTACTACCCCCGCAGCAGCACCCAGTACTCCAACAGAGGTAGCTGCCATAGCTGGAAACGCCAAAGCAACGATAAGCTTCACTGCACCTGATGCTAATGGTAACCCCATAACCAGCTATATCGCTTCTTCGAGCCCGGGTAGCAAAACGGCAACAGGAACTGCAAGCCCATTAACGGTAGCTGGGTTGACCAATGGCATCGCATATACCTTTACAGTGGTTGCCATTAATGGAATAGGAACAAGTGACCCATCAGCATCATCAAACGGGGTAACACCGTTTGTCGATACCGAAAACCCAACAATATCCAATGTTCCTGCAAATATTTCAGTGAGCACCGATGCTGGTAAAAACTATGCAATTGTATCGTGGGTAGAACCTACCGCCAACGACAATGTCGCAGTAATCTCCTTTACTTCCAATCTTTTCAGTGGCTTGCTATTCTCAGTTGGAGAAACTACCGTTACCTACACCGCTACCGACGCCGATGGAAATACCGCAACCGCTAGCTTTACGGTTACGGTTAACGATACCGAAAAACCCGTAATTTCAGATATCCCGGCAAATATATTGGTTAGCACCGATGCTGGTAAAGATTATGCAACTGTGTCGTGGACTGAACCTACTGCAACCGATAATGTTGAGGTAATGCGTTTTATGCCTGATTACACTATCGATTCTCAATTCGCAGTTGGAGAAACTACCGTTACCTACACTGCAACTGACTATGTTGGGAATACTGAAACCGCTAGTTTTACAGTTACAGTAAATGATACTGAAAAACCTGTTATATCGGCTGTGCCTGCAAACATATCGATTAATACCGATGCAGGTAAAAGCTATGCAACCGTTTCGTGGATTGAGCCTACCGCCAACGACAACGTGGGCGTAACCGACTTTGCACCGGACCACGCCATTGGCTCGCAGTTCCCAGTTGGAATTACCACCGTTACCTACACCGCTACCGATGCCGCCGGGAATACCGAAACTGCAAGTTTTACAGTTACCGTAACCTCAACAACTGGGATCGATATAGTAACCAGTACCGAAGTTAACGTATACCCAAACCCGGTAACAGACATAGTGAACATTACCACCGGCAATTCCGCCGATAATGGAACCTACTCGATTGTCTCTATTTCCGGAACTATCGTTTCACAAGGTATTATTGCAAACGGGAAAGCCACCGCCAACCTAGAAAACCGAAGCGGCGGCACATACCTAGTGCAGATCCAACTTGGTAGCCTGCATTCCAGCTATCGTATAGTAAAAAGGTAAAATAAAGTTGGGTTTGGTTTTAAAGCCGTTCTTGGGAAACCGGAACGGCTTTTTTTTACCAATACAAAAATAATACACCCGCTGCACAAAAAGAGTATTGGCTGTTCCACATCCAAGAAAAAATTACACTTTTGCTAGGGATTGCTCACCTTACACCAAGGTGGCACGAAATATTTTATGCCAACTAGAGCAGCCTAAACTTAACCAGCATTTTTGCTCCAATCCTGTAAAGTTCGATTATTCTTCCTTCGCGGCTCTTGAACGATTCCTTGATTTCTGATAACACCACACTATTGGCGAGAACACTGCATTGCTTATTTGTAACAAAACATAAAGCACAGAATCCCTGCTTTAACTCAACAATAGTCATGCATTTGCATATTTTTCTTAATTTACCAAGATGCAAAATAAAATTGTTGATTTTTTGGTTTATCATAATGAGTAATTTCAGCATATATATATATTGCATTGAGTGGAGGCTCAAAAAATCATGATGATTCAGTTTGTCTTTCTCTCTGTAAAGGGACAAAACATTATACTACCATGAAAAATATTTTCAAAAAAATAGTCAAACCCATCAACGAAGACCCTTCTCCTCGCAAAGTGAAAGATAGTGAGGCAATTGATAATCATGATACATACAAACTTCTATCCGAAAAAATGACCGACGTGGTTTGGCTCATGGACTTTAAAGGAATGTGTATCTACGTATCACCTTCTATTACACAGTTTACCGGATTTAGCGAGGAGGAATACCTGAAGCAAACAATTGAAGACCGATTTACCCAAGAATCCGCCATCATTGCAAGAAAAATTCTTGAGGAAAGCCTAAGTAGTGAACAGTTTTCTTCTCCTACCATGTCAAAGTCATTTTCTATTACTCAAGAGTTGGAATATAGATGCAAGGATGGATCAACCAAGTGGGGTGAACTTTTAATTACCCCCTATTTTGGTAAGGAGGGACGATGTGAAGGAATTCATGGTGTAACAAGAGATATTACTCAAAGAAGAGGTTCGGAGGAGAATTTAAGAAATTCGTTGGCATTGCTGGAGGCAATCATGCAAACTACCGACAATGGAATTCTAGTTGTTGATTTACATGGCAGAATTGTTAAAACGAACAACCGGTTTGTTGAAATGTGGCAAATTTCTGACGAATTAATCCAAATGGCCAATGATGAGAAACTGCTCAACTTTATACTCAATCAACTTACCGACCCCAACACCCTAGTTGAAAAGGTAAAATATCTCTACAACCACCTTGCCGAAGAAAGCACCGATATTATCAACTTCAAAGACGGCCGTGTTTTTGAACGTTTTTCCAAAGCCATGATCATAGGCGATGAGCCAATTGGGCGGGTTTGGACCTTCATTGATATAACCGAACGGAAAAAAACAGAAGAACTTCTTCAAAACGAACGAACGCTGTTCAGAACAGTTATTGACCTAATTCCCGATGCAATTTATGTAAAGGATGTGGATGGCAAAAAAATTCTAGCAAACCCCAAGGAGGTTAAGCTTGCAGGAATGATTACTGAACAAGACACCATTGGGAAGGAAGACAATGCAATTTATTCACGGGAAGTTGCAAGCCACTCTCAAGGAGAAGACCAGCTCATTTTACAAACAGGTACTCCAATCTTTGAAATCGAAAGCACTCTAGTGGATAAAAATGGTGCTGAGCATTTCCTTTTAGGGTCAAAGGTTCCGTTGCGCGATATGTATGGAAACGTGACTGGAATTGTGGGCATTAATCACGAAATCACCGAAAGAAAACGTGCTGATGAATTGCTTCACCAAAGTGAGGAACGGTATCGGGCCTTGGTTGAGAATGTTGGTGAAGGGATTGGATTTGTCGATAAAAACGAGGTGTTTGAGTTTGCCAACCCCGTTGCAGAGGACATTTTTGGAGTTGAACGTGGAGGGTTAATTGGACGCAGCATCAAGGAGTTTGTGAGCAACGACCAGTTTACGTTAATCCAAAAACAAACTACTGCGCGAGAGCAAGGGGAAAGGAACAGCTACGAAATTGAAATAATCCAGCGCGGTGGTGAACGACGAAATATACTCATTACTGCTGTTCCCCAGTTTGATCAATTCGGAGTATTTATCGGTGCTTACGGGGTCCTAAGAGATATTACGGATATTGTCAAAGCTGAAAATGAAATTCGACTCTTGGCAAACGCCATGAAAAGTATATCTGAGTGCGTGAGCATTACCGATATGGACGATAGAATTATATTTGTGAATGAGGCGTTTTTGGAAACCTACGGCTATGCCATAGATGAACTGATAGGTTCGGAAATTAATTTGATTCGATCGCAGACCAACCATGAGGAATTAACAAAACAAATTCTCCCATCAACTATGCAGGGGAAATGGGAAGGTGAGCTGATAAATAGAAGGAAGAATGGTGAAGAATTTCCAGTGCACCTCTCAACCTCATTGGTACACGACACCAATGGGGTACCCATAGCCCTAATTGGAGTTGCTTCGGACATAACAGAACGCAAGAAAAGTGAAAAAATAATTCAAAACCAGAATCAAGAACTGATAGAACTCAATGCTACTAAAGATAAATTCTTCTCCATTATTGCGCATGACCTCAAGAACCCGCTTAGCACACTCCTTGCCGGAACGGAGTTGTTGTTGAAAAATTTCCGCAACATTCAGGCCGACAAGACCGAAACCATTCTTAAAAACTTAAACTCCAACACCCAACAAACATTCAAACTGCTAGAAAACTTGTTAGACTGGGCACGAAATCAGCAAAACAGAATGGAGTTTAACCCAGAGGTAATCGATATTGGGGAAGTTGCAAATCAAATTGTAGCCTTTCTAGGACCGACAGCAACTTCAAAAAACATTACCCTGTTGCAAGAGATTATTTCACCAAGTGTGGCAATTGCAGATGCCTATATGATAAATGCCATTTTGCGGAACCTAATCAGCAACGCTATTAAGTTTACTCGGCCCGAAGGAGTTATAAATATTAGAGCCATTGAGCTCGACGGTGCAGTTCAAGTATCTGTCTCCGATAATGGTGTTGGCATTAAGCCGGAAGAGGTTGAAAAAATATTCCGCATTGACACTAATGCTAGTAAGCTGGGAACCTCTGGCGAAAAAGGTACCGGTTTAGGTCTTTTGCTCTGCAAGGAGTTTGTGGATAAGCACGGTGGTGCTATCTGGGTTGAAAGTGAAGTTGGAAAAGGAAGTACTTTCTTCTTTACACTACCTGCAGTGGAATAAAAGCCAATGATTATCTTTGGTTTTGATGGATTCCTTGGGGAAGCTTCACTCTGATGTTGTAAAGGAAACCTTTATTCCTTTTATTTGCACGTTATAACCGCCACAACATACTATGCCAGCAAATAATCAAAGGATAAAGTTTCAGAGAGGAATAGCATTGCTGTTTTTTACCTCATTATGCATATGGCTAATCAATTCCTCAATTAATAATCATATAGCGGAGAACAATGAAAGATGGATTCATCTTGCGAAGTCTGTTGTCGCATCGATGCCCGCAGATGAAATATTAAAATTGAATGAGGCCAACAACCTAACACAAGAGCAATCATATAAAACAATAGAGAATAGTTTAGTTGAAGTTGTAGATATAAACAAAGGAGCAAGAACTGCATATATCTACACCATGAAAAATGGAAAGGCATTCATCTTAGCCGATTCTAAAGCAGGCACACCACGCATTAATACAGAACCCCGTGAAGCGGCTTTAGTTGGAATTCAAACATTCAAAAACGGAGCTGCCCAAATATATGGTTATCATTCAAGTGGCTGGAGTTCATGGAAAAGCGTCCTAGTTCCTATTGTTGATAAATCAACCGGAAAAACGGTTGCAGTTTTTGGTTTAGAATTTGATTCAACCACTTGGCGTTCATTCCAACTCCGTGAACTCATAGTAACGTTTTTGCTGATTTTGATATCGTTAATGTTGGCTTACATCCTCTTTAAAAGGAAAAGCAAAAAAAACGACCAAGATTTCGGGACATCGCAGAACAACGCAGTCGAAAATAAGATTCAATTGATTGCCTTAGCCTTGAAGGGCGTAAACTTATTGGTTTGTGTCACGGACTTAGAAAACAAATTTCTATTTGTAAATCAGGTCTTCTTGGATAAGTATGGCTATAAGGAATCTGAATTAATAGGAAAGTCGGTCTTCACGGTTTTCTCATCAAAAAACAGTGAGGAGATTTTAGGTGAACTAATAAATTCCTCCCAAGCAGATGGCTGGGAAGGTGAATTGCTCACCACGGGGAGGAACGGCCAAGAGTTTACTATTCATCTTTCTACTGCCCCACTATATGAAGAGCATTCCAAGCGCATAGCAACCATTTATGTTGCAAATGACATCACCCAAATGATTAGTGATCAGGCTCTACTCGCTCAAAGCGAGGAACGATTTCGGCTTGCCGCCAAAGCCACCAAAGATGCTGTCTGGGAGCGTGATTTAATAACAAACAAGCAATGGCACAGCGATAATTTTCAAACTATTTTTGGATGGATTGATGAACCTTTAGAATATACCGATAGCGATACAGTCAGCAAAGTTCACCCCGACGACAGACAACGATCATTTGAAAAAGTTCACCAATTCTTTACCTCTGATGATGATTATTGGGAAGACGAATACAGGTATCAGCGAAAAGATGGTACGTATGCTTGGGTGCTCGACAGGGCATATAAGCTTCGAGATAAAAAAGGAAAACCAATTCGCGTGATTGGTGCGATGCAAGATCTCACAGAAAGAAAAGAGGCAGAACTTGAACTTTTTAAAGCCAAAGAAAAAGCAGAGGAGAGCGACCAGTTAAAAACAGCATTCCTGCAGAATATCTCTCACGAGATTCGAACACCACTGAATGTAATTATAGGTTTTTCTCGATTCCTAAGTGACTCCGATTTGACCCCTGAAAAAAGAAATTATTTCGCTAAAATAATAGAACAGAGCGGAACTCAGCTGCATTCAATTGTATCTGACATTATATCCATTTCCACCATCCAAACTGGTCAAGAAATTATTTCCGAAAGGGAGATAGATCTAAGCGTAATGTTGAGCCGTCTTTATGAGCAGTTCTTACCCAAAGCCCAAGAACAGCTTGTTACCCTTACACTTGGGCCGATTTTACCTGAAAGTAATATCAGCATTATTACTGATGAATCAAAACTCATTCAAACACTTTCGAAACTAATTAATAATGCCCTGAAATTTACCCCCCAAGGAGGCATCGATTTTGGCTTTAGGGTCAAGGATGCATTCCTAGAGTTCTACGTGAAAGATACAGGGGTTGGAATTCCAAAAGAGTTGTATGAAGAAGTATTCAAAAACTTTCAGAAGAACGATACCTCTTCGTCGCACCTATATCGTGGTACTGGGCTTGGGCTGTCGATAGCCAAAGCATATGTAAAGATGCTAGGAGGCGAAATCTGGTTTACTTCAGAACTGGGAGTCGGTTCAACTTTTTATTTTACAATTCCTTATAAAAAAGGTGAGGCAAATACCCTTACTGAAATAATAGCCGTTTCACCATCCAAGATGAATGTTAAGAATCCAAAACAGACCATATTGATTGCCGAGGATGAAGCTTCCAATACTCTTCTTTTAAAAGTAATGCTTGCAAAGCTTAATCTAACCATAGTTGATGCCAAAAATGGGATGGAGGCAGTCGAGATTTGCCAATCCAACAAGCATGTCGATTTAGTGCTTATGGATATAAAGATGCCGGTAATGAATGGTATTGAAGCCACAAAGCATATACGAGCACTCTTACCCGATTTGCCAATAATTGCTCAAACGGCATACGCTAGCGCTCAAGACCGGATTGAAATTATGGCCAGCGGGTGCTCCGATTTTATAAGCAAACCAATAAATCAAGAACTTTTAATTTCCATGGTAAATAAGCATTTAAAAAAGCCATAAGCAATGTGCCTCTAGTGCATGTTACTCAAATCATGGTATGATTCGTTTTTTGAAAAAACCAAGTTTGCGATAGTTCTGCAAATTTGGTAAATATTCTAAATATGAGTAACTTAAAAACTACTTTAAGTTTACGGCATAAGTTTTGATAGTATGTGTAAGGATTCCGCGCTAAGCTAATTTACCAACCGGCAAGGTTAATAATTTGGTGGCACGGTTCAGTAATAAATAACACTGCAATGAAAACGCTAAAAAAGATTGGAATAACCCTCTTTGTGTTGATGATTTTCATCTCGCTAGATGGTTGTGTGATAACTGCTCCCCTACCTCAATCCGTGCAATACACCAATCCCGCTTGGGCTCCAGATTACTACCAAGGTGTACGCTACTACTATTTCCCTGATATTGAAGCCTACTATGATCTCTCCAATCAAAGCTTTGTATATCTCAGCAACGGACAATGGACTGAATCATATAACCTGCCACCCGCCTACTCCAATTTCAACTTATATGGTGCCTATGTGGTTGGGGTAAACGTGCATGTTTATCAGCCATGGGTACA
>DATKVT010000099.1 GCA_035529935.1 Williamwhitmania sp.
AGGGTAGGCACCTTTATATCCTTCAGGTAGTTGATTACGGGTTGATCCACCATTCCATCCACCGATTGAGCAACCGTGTAGCAGTAGGCATCAAAATCGCTGGCGGTACGCATAATTAGGCGGTCAGTTATCATAAACTCGGCCTCCTTGGGAACGCGGTAGAAATTGGTAGCTAGGTTATTCTGAATAGCTTCAGCAGTGGTGAGCTTTACCAACTTCGGGGTCATCACATCTCTAAACCATTGGCTTTGCCCTGCGTTGAAGCGCTCAAAACCTGCCGGATCAACCAGAATTAATCCTTTTACCAGATTTGGGTATAGCAGGGTGGTAACCATGGAAATCTGTCCACCCATGGAGTGCCCAGAGAGGTAGACCTTGCCAAGGTTGAGCTCTTGAGCAAACTCGTTAACTATGCTGGCATAAAAGGTCATTGAGCCGCTGTGAGGTTGCTTGCTCGACTTTCCATATCCGGGTAGGTCTATGGCAATGCAGCGATACTTTTTGCTGAGCTCCGGGATGTTTCGTTCCCAAGCTGGGGAGTAGCTGCCAAGACCATGGATAAAGATGATGGTCTTATCGCCAGTTCCTTGGTCGGTGTAGGCAATGGTATATCCGCTTTCGGGGAGTTGCACCTTCTTAACCGGAAAGGGGTAGGATAGGTCGTCCATGGAGCTAATGTTGGTTAGACTCTTGTATGGAGTGTTGCAGCCGCTCATAAGAAATAATCCGGTTACAATGCCAATATATATAAGCTTTTTCATTGCTAAATCTTTAGAACATTAACCATTTAAACACTATAAAAGCTGTCCACGGATCAACCGGACGGGTATCGGAGTTGCCATTGATGGAGCTGCCGTGCGAGCTCTCCTTGCTGTCGTAAAAGTCGCCAAGGAAGAGGTAGGCTCCGTGCAGCTCAAGGCTCATAAACGGCCCGAAGTTGTAGGCTACGCTGCCATTAATTTCTGTTCCCATATGCATTCCACCTCCCGTGGGTTGGATGTTGCTAAAAGCAATGGCACTGCCAACCTTAGCGTTCATCTTGTTGGGAATAAGTCCCTTGGAGTAGGTGAGGGTGGCGGCTGAGAGACCATACCCCATGTTGGATATGTCGCAAATGGCCGGTGTGAATCGGTTAACCACATTACCCTGTGGCATAAGTATGTAGGCACCCGAGCTGATGAATATTGCTCCCGGAGCACCCCATGTGTCGGCCGTAATCACGCCCGAATATTTTCCATCCTTTATGCCATTGCCATCACCGGAGGTGTAGAGCATGTCGAGGGTTACGTTATCGCTGAGGGTCTGCCCATAGCGATAGGAGAGCCTAAGGTTTGCGGCGTAGCCAAAAATATCGGTGGCCTTCTTCCATTTTGTGCTCGAAAGAGCCTTATTCTCCAGCGTATCAACCCTTCCAATGTTGAAGTTGACAAAGCCGGTAACCATCCAGGGGTCGAGCCAGTGGTCGGTATTGCGACCAAAGAAAGAACCCAGCCAAACGATGTCGGCCTTGTAGGGAACGTCGCCATACTTAAACTGGTAAGCCCCATTGTAGGAGGCCAAAAGGCTATTTAGCCCTTCACCAAGGATGGAAACGCCACCCTTTCCGGAGGCTCTGTCGCGGAGGTAGTAGGAAGACGCTCCAATTTTCCATGCCCTAGTAACATCCTTTTCGCCGGTAAATTCGAGCAGCGAAACGTCATCGTTCTGCTCGATGGCATTTTCATAGAGCTGGTAGTAACCAAATTTCATTCTTGAAAAGTCCCAGTCCTTGCGAACGGAGATTCCCACACCGTCGGTACCCCAGTAAGCTAAACGGTAGCCAGTGGTGGTCATCTTATCGAAAAGTGTCCGGTAGGGATTATATGGGGTATCGAAGAGTCGTTGCAAGCCGAGGTTTACAAACCAACCCTTTGACGGATTAAGTTCAATTTCAATGTTTTGAGTCTGGATGTTAACCTGGTCGGCGGAAATGGCCGATCCGAGGTTTCCACCCACGCCGTAGGAGGCATCGCCCCAGGTCCAATCTATTTCGAAGGATGCTCTAAGCGTTGCCTTTCCGTTGAATAGCTTGGGTTGGTATATAAAGAAGGGAATCAGTCGCTGCTCGAAGTAGCGGGAGGTTAACGAATCGGAAGTTGAAGAGGTGTTGCCACCAAATAGCCTTCCCACAACCTGCCCTTTTAGGAATTCACTCTTGGCGTACATGTTGCTCGTTACACCTTGATTTATAAAGAATGCGAAAAACTGCAACTCCTTATCGGCCTTCTCCGGTATTTCCTTGGAGAAGTATTGGTTGGTTGGGGCTTGTGCGTGCGCAAGCGTCAATGTAATGAGCAGCACAACACATGTAAACAACAAGCTTTTTCTCATTTGTAGTTTGGTTTTTGGGTCAGAAGGAACCTTCAGTATAGGTTTTAGGGATGGCTTCCTAACTCAACCTTTTCTAGTAATGGCGATTATACCGATAAATGATGTTAGGAAAAGATAGCTAAAAAAGAGGTTTACGACACAAGCGCAAACCTCTTTTTTATTCAACTATTTACTTAACAATCTTGATGTACTTCTGAACATTAGTAGTTCCATATGCTCCACCGCTAGTGCTACCAAAGCCACCTGCTGGAGTGGGAGGAGTTACACCAGTAATTTGTGGTTCAGTTTGGGCCACCTCATAGTTCATGGTGTAGGGGCTCATTGTTGCATCAATCTCAAACATTCCTTCGCTGGTTAGCGCAGTTGGACTGCCCTGATTCAGCGTGATTGTCCAGATAGTACCAACAGTCGATTTTGCCTGAGTGTAGGTTCCGGTAAGGGTGGTCTTGGCACCACTGGCAAACGATTCTACAAGGTAGGTGTTATCCGAATTAAATTTAGCATAAATGGAGTCGATACCAAGGTATGCCAACAAGGGTGCTACGTTGGCTCCGGAGGAATACCATTCACCAACAATACCAATTTTTTGAGGATCGGTACTGCTATCGTCGCTACTTTTTTCACAGGCAATCAGTGTAACAGAAAAGAGAAGGGCTAGAGCAATTAGGTTTTTCATAGTGTTTTAAATTTAGTTTGAATTAGTGGTTCTTAAAACGGTATTTGAAGCAAGTAATAAAAGTTGTATGGAGCAGTCAACTTTGATTGAAATAACCTAAGGTTGACTTTATTAACTAAACGTGGGTTGATGTATTTTAATATTAAGATAATGAGTTTATTAACGGTTGTTATGTTGGACATGACTCATCATTTTTATCCCCACCGAATTACGTTGGCACCCCAGGCATATCCAATACCTGCGGCAATCATCGATACAATGGTTCCTTTAGATATTTTTTTCTGCTGTAATCCCAGATGGAGGGAGAGTATCTGATCTATCTGACCAAGATGTCCATAATCTTCAAGGTACACGGTTTGCTCCATGGTGAGCCCCAGCTGGTGAACCATGTGCTCATACATGGAGCGCTTAAAGTGAAGGCCTGCCAGATAGCCAATCTTGTCGCGGTCAATTCCCGATTTTTGAAAAGCCGTGTCGATGCAGTTCATCCAGTTTTTCATGGAAACCTCATTGAGGCGATCCTTCATCTGCTTCTCGTCGAAAACCTTGAGCGACTTATAGGCAACCAAAGCGTTGTCGGCTGTGATTGGGTTACAGGTTCCGCCAAACTCCACCCCAACGGCTCGGGCGAGTGAGCCATCGGTCATGATGTGGGTTCCCAGCAGCAGGTTTTGGGAGTAGTTTTTCTTCATGATTATGGCACCTGCACCTGCCGAAAGGTTATACATAAACGATACAGAAGGTTCCTTGAAGTCGATGAAGTCGCCGTTGCGGTAGCCACCCACAATCATGGCGGTGTTGATGTCGTCGTCGGAAAACATCATATCCTTGGCAATCTTCATGGCGGCTACGGCGGTGCCGCATCGCTGCTGCACATCGATGGCCCAGGCATTGGTTGCTCCAATCTGCTCCTGAATGTAAATGCCGGAAGTGGTGAGCGGATATTCCTTCCACTCCTCGCCAATGCAGATGATGAGGTCGATGGACTTGGGGTCTACGCCTGTGTTTTTGAGCACATCCTGCGCTGCTTTTACACCCATCTCCTGCGTTCCATCGTTTTCACCAGGAACCACAATTTGCCTGATCCCCAACTTTTCGATAACCGCCTGCTCTGTCCAATTTCCACCCGTGGCCTCAGCAATTTGCTTTGCGGTCATCCGCTTCTCGGGGATATATATTCCTGTTCCAACAATTCCTACTAGAGTATTCATAAAATCTGTCTTTCAGATTATTACTATCAACACTAAATAGCTAGCTAGTAAACGAAGAGGTTACTGCCAACTGCCAATCCCGCGCCCGAGGCAACAAAAACAACCCTATCACCTCGTTTCACGTTGCCATCCTTTACGGCGTGGTGAAAGGCCATTGGAACACAGCCGGAACCGGTGTAGCCGTAGCGGTCCATTACCATTGTTGTTTTTTCCAGCGGTTGCTTCAGCTCGTTCATCACCTTTACAATTACCGAGCGGTTGATCTGCGTGAAGATGAAGTGGTCGATCTCGTCTGTTTTTTGGTTGTGATCGGTGAGCAGTTTCTCTACAACCATGGGCCATAGCCTTACGTTCCGGTCGCCAGGCAGTGGTTTAAGGCTTAGCAATCCTTGTTCATTGGCGTTGAGCACCTCGTGGGTTACCGGGTTGTGGCTTCCCCCGGCGTAAATTCCAATGAAATACCACTGTGTGCCATCTGCCAGCTGCGTACCACCGATGTAGGATGAGGTTTTGTTCTCGACTCTCTCGAGCACAAAGGCACCTGCACCATCGGCAAAAATGGAGTATCCAAAGGCATCGTTTTTGCGAATGAATGCCGGCATGTTGTAAACGCCAACCACTACTGCATACTTTATGGCGTGGTTGGTGGCCAGCATGCGGGCAGCAGCGTCGAAGGCAATGGTGAAGCTGGCGCAGGAGGCATTCACATCGAAAGCGGCACTCCACTTTTCGCTACCCTGAAGCCGTCCCTGCACCACAATGGCGGTGGCAGGTGAAATAAATTCAGGAGTGTCGGTAGCCACTATCACCAACCCAATGTCGTCGGTGGCAATTTTGGCATCGGCAATGGCATTGAGAGCAGCCTTGGTAGCAAAGTCGGCTGTGGTTTCGGCAATGCCTCTCAGATGGGCAATGTGCCTTTTGGAGATGCCAACCTTGGCCTCAATTTTTTCTGCATCGAAATCAATGCCGGCCAACTTTTTCAGCTCTTCGTTGCCAATGGGTTCGCCCGGTGCATATATCCCGGTCCCCTTGATTCGTATTGGAAGCATGGTAGATAATTTTATATGTAACCCAATTTTTCTGCCTTAGCGGTAAGCTCATCCCTAAACTTTGGATGGGCAATGGAGATAAGCGCCTTGGTGCGCTCCTTCACTGTGCGCCCGGTAAGCCGAATGGATCCCCACTCAGTCACCACGTAGTCGGTGTGGCTGCGGTGCAAGGTAACGGCAGTTCCTTCTGGTAATGTTGGTACAATGGTTGATATCTGTCCGTTGCGGGCCGTTGCACGGCAGGCAATGATGGACTTGCCCAACCCGTCGAATCCCTCCACGGCACCTACTGCAGTATCGGTTTGGCCTCCGGTTCCGGAGTACTGCTTTGTGCCGATGGACTCGCTGGCAACCTGCCCCGTGAAGTCAACCATAATGCAGGTGTTGATGGAGACCATGCGGGAGTTTTGCTTGACCACGCAAGGGTCGTTCACATACTTTCCGCGCAGAAATTCCACCGCAGGATTGTTGTGCAGCCAACGATACATCTTTTCGGATCCCATAGCAAACGTGCAGATGAACTTACCGTTGTGTAGCGCCTTTTTCTTGTTGGTGATCACCCCAAGCTCATAGAGCTCCATCATGGAATCGACAAACATTTCGGTATGTACACCAAGGTCCTTCTTGCCGTGCAGCGATAGAGCTGCCGCGTTAGGAATTTCGCCTATACCCAGTTGAATGGTGGAGCCATCGTCTACCAGCTCGGCAATGTGCTCACCAATTTTCAACGCCTCCTCATCGGGTTGGGGGGAGGGAAGGGTAGGTGGAACCTGCGAGTGCTCCACAAAGTAGTGAACATCGTCGATGTGGACGTGGGTGTCGCCAAGTGTTCTGGGAAGTTGGTTGTTTACTTCAAGAACCACTATTTCAGCAGCCTCCAGAATATCTTTTTCGTAGGTGATGCCCAGCGAAAGGGAGACGAAACCCTTTTCGTCGGGTGGTGTGCAGGTGCCAACAAACATATGCGGACGGCGTACCTTTAGACGGTCGGTTGCCGACCGGTGGAGCATGTTGGGTACGTATGTAACCGTGCCTGCACCCTCAGCAATGGCTTGCCGCGAACCGGGAGCATGAAACCAGCTGCAGAGCTCAAAGTGCCCCTTCATCTCCGGTTTCATGTAAAAGTCGTAGGGCTTCAGGGTGAGCACCGAGAACACCTTTACCTCCTTCACCCTATCCTTGGCAAGGTGGAATTTGCTCATGCAGCCCTGCGGTTCCGAGGCGCATTGCGCCACGATAATGTCGGTGTCGCTCTTTATGAGGTTGGCAACCTGCTCCGCGGTAATTAGCTTGCTTCGGTATGTGGCGTTGAAATCTTTCATTTTTCTTTATCTTGTTTTCAATAATCAAAATGTTACAGCTTCTGCCTTGCTGGATTCATTCGGCTTAGATACATCAATCCGAATCCAACAATAGCGGAGAGCACAATGGCACTTGAGGCTGCAATGGCCGGATTTAGAACAACCCCTTCCAGATATTTATTATAAAATCCAAAGCTTACTCCGTGGGAGTGGAGAAAGGGGAAGAAGTAGTAAACGCTAAAGTGCATAAGTGCAGCAACCACAGAAGCTACAAAGGGAATCCAAACTTTTATGTTTTTTAAGAAGATACCCATCAGAATTGGCACAAATATGATGGAGAAGTAGGCGTAAACTCCGTTCTGAGCAAGAATGGCTACGCTCAGCTTTGGGTGCAGCAGCTGGTTGCGCGACATCACAAAGGCCACAACGGCCAAAGCCACAATGGCTGCCCGGTTTAACATTATGTATTTTCTATCGGCAAAGCTCTTTTTGTCGCCCCACAAAGGTTTAATAATGTCGTTGGTAATACTGCTGCTCAACGACTGTATCAGCCCTTCCAGCGTAGACATGCCAGCAGAGACCAAGCCAAGTATTACCAGTAGCCCAACCAGCGTTGCTACCAATCCGTTGGAGAAAACCTTTACAACATAGCTGGGTATGATGCTGTCGGTTGCCAACTTTTGACCGTTGAGAGTAAGATCCGGAAACTCCAAGCGTGCGTATAATCCTGCAATAATTACCGAGAAGAAGAGCAGCTCCACCACGATGGAGGTTATCAGAAACTTATTCACATCGGACTCTTTCTTCAGCAGAAGCGACTTGGTGATTATATGTGGCTGGCAAACCACTGCAATTCCTATTACAATTTGGGCAAAAGCAATTTCGTAGAAGTCCCTGAACAGTGGGCTACCCGGGTTTGTGGGTTTTACAAGCGCCGGATCGATACCTGCCAGCTGGCTAAAGAATCCAGTAATTCCACCCTCGAAGTGGGGTAGGCCCGAAAGCAGTAGGATTATTGCTACTACAATCATTATGCTTGCCTGAATCATGTTGGTGTATACCATGGAGTTGGCTCCTCCAAACATCATGTAGCCAAAAACAAAGAGAACAATTGCCGCCAGTGTCCATATTTCGTTGGTGTTGAGTGCACTGGCAAATACTTTTGTGAGAGCTACCAAAATTAGGACAATAAAGGTGATGAGCAGCACCGATAGGAAGGCGATAAATAGCGCATAGTTTTTGTTGTTGAACCGATTACCAATCCAGCTTGCCAGCGACATAGCCTTTACCGACTCTCCATACCTACGAAAACTCTTGGTTAAAACGGCAAGGGATACCACCGTTGCAATGGGGAAGAATACACCAAATGAAAGCACTCCGCTAACGCCGTAAAGGGCAATCAACCCAGGGTTAATTACAAAGGTGGCCGCACTGGTCATGGCTGCTGCCAGCGATAAGCCCACAAAGTAAGGGGAGAAGCTTACGCTACCAACGGCGTAGTCCTTCATGCTTTTTATCTTTACTGCACCCCTAACAACAAAGAATAGGATTGCAACAGCATAGAACGCTATTAGAATCCATGTTCCCAAAACTTGCCCTTCTGTAGCCATGCTTCAAAGTTTTATGTTTAAAGTTAAACAAAAACCACCGTTCAAATTACTTCGAACGGTGGTTTGTTATATTAAATGGTTATGCCGCCATCAACGCTCAGCACAGTGCCATTGATGTAGGCTGCCTCATCGCTGGCCAAAAATAGGTAGGCTGAAGCAATCTCTTCCGGCAATCCCAAGCGTCCAACTGGAACCTTTTCCTCCATGGATTTTAGGACGTTTTCGGGCATTTTTTTCACCATGTCGGTGGCAATAAATCCGGGAGCCACCGCATTTACCGTAACTCCTTTACGCCCCAGCTCCTTGCCAAGTGTCTTGGTCATACCAATGAGCCCAGCCTTGGTGGCCACGTAGTTGGTTTGGCCAAAGTTGCCATAAAGAGCCACTACCGATGAGGTGTTGATAATTCGGCCGTAGCCTTTTTCAACCATAAATCCGCTAACGCACTTGGCACAGTTGAATACGCCCGTTAGGTTAACGTCAATCACCTCCTGCCACTGCTGAGGAGTCATCTTCTTTAGGGAGGCATCGCGAGTGATACCTGCATTATTTACCAGAATGTCAATTTTTCCATGCTTTGCGATGGCGTCGTTGGTAGCCTTTTCAACCTCCTCAAACTTGGCGGTGTTAACCTTGGCAAACTCGGCCTTTCCTCCATTCTTGGCAATCTCGGCAACTGTTTCAGCTCCTTTGGCCTCGTTCATATCCCAAATAAGCACAGTGGCACCTTCGTGGGCAAAGCGGGTGGCAGCAGCCTTTCCGATACCATCGGCACCGCCGGTAATAATTGCAATTCTATTTTCAATGCGTTTCATGTGGTTGTATGGATTATATGATTCAACTTAAATGTTTTCAACAATAAGCGCTGTGCCCTGACCACCGCCAATGCAGAGTGTGGCTAGGCCGGTAGCCGATTTGCGACGCTTCATTTCGTAGATAAGGGTGGTGAGGATTCTGGCACCAGACGCCCCAATGGGGTGACCAAGGGCAATGGCACCACCGTTTACGTTAACCTTTGCCGGGTCGAGCTTAAGGTCACGCGCCACGGCTATGGATTGGGCAGCAAAGGCCTCGTTTGCCTCAATGAGGTCGATGTCGTTAATGGTCATCTTGGCTCTCAACAGGGCCTCCCGAGTTGCCGGTACCGGTCCGTAACCCATTATCTTTGGGTCGAGGGCAGCGTTGCCGTACGATACAATGCGAACTAGTGGCTTTAGCCCAAGCTCCTTGGCCTTGTCGGCCGACATTACAATTAGCATGGCAGCACCATCGTTAATGCCGGAGGCGTTCCCAGCCGTTACGGTGCCCTCTTTCTTGAAGGCAGCCTTGAGCTTAACTAGCTGCTCCATGGTGAGCCCCTGCCGAATAAACTCATCGTTGCTGAATAGTATGGGGTCGCCTTTGCGCTGAGGAATTTCAACGGGCACAATCTCGTCGTTGAAGCGTCCGGCCTTGGTGGCTGTTTCGGCCCTGTTCTGGCTAATGAGGGCAAACTCATCCTGCTCGGCTCTGCTGATGCCCCATTGATCGGCAATATTTTCGGCAGTGATGCCCATGTGGTATTGGTTGAATGCGTCGGTGAGTCCATCGAGGATCATGCTATCGATAATTTGCGCATTTCCCATTCTATAGCCGCTGCGAACTTTATCGAGCAGGTATGGCGCGTTGGTCATACTCTCCGTTCCGCCGGCGAGCACCACATCGGCATCGCCAAGCATGATAAACTGGGCTGCCATGGAAACGGCTCTAAGTCCTGAACCACAGAGCTTGTTGATGGTCATTGCTGGGCTGGTATCGGGGATGCCAGCCTTGATGGAGATTTGGCGGGCAGGATTTTGGCCAAGTCCTGCTGAGAGGATGTTGCCAACAATGGCCTCGTTTATCTCGGCTGGGTTGATGCCAGCACGGGCAATTGCTTCCTTTGCCGCAATTACACCCAAGTCTACGGCACTAAAGCCGCTTAAACTTCCGCTAAAATTGCCAATGGCCGTTCGTGCTGCTGATACTATTACTACTTCCTTCATATTGGTTTGCTGTTGTGGTTTTCAACTTTATCGTTTGTCAGATGCGAAGAAACAACATACCAATACTTAAGACCAGCTGCTTGAAATAAAGGTGGTGTAGACTTAATTTGTATACATTGGTAATATGTTTTGTAAAGTGTAGATATTAAGTGTAATAGATGTATTGCAATATGGGTTGACCTTGAAAATGTTAGAAGAAGAAGTTTATGGAGTTAGAAGAAGTTATATGAAGTTAGAGGAATTAGAAGAAGTAAAAGAATTAAGAGAATTTCATCAACAGTAGGGGCGAAGTGTTTCTCGCCCAATGAATAACTCTAGAACGGACATAGCCCATGGCTTTAGCCATGGGTTAGCGAAGGCCCCAAGCGCGTGCGGTGCACGGTAATAGGATGTAAAAATCTACCTACTATGCATGCACCGCAATCACAGAATGGAATTTAGCATAACTAGAATTTTAGATAGGAATGCCATTAAAATCCTTCAAATCAACAGCTATCCCGACGAGGTTATTGCTGAGGCGTTGGAGATATCCAAAACATTTGGCAGTGTTATTTAAGGCTCTTCTTGGTGGATTTTGCAAAGGCGTTAGCTTGCTTGAACTACTGTTTAAACTTTTCCAGATAACGCTATTCTAAATACCGTAATTGGGTAGCACCTTGAACTTTACTCTACTGAGCTAGCTCGGTAGGTTTCCCAATGTTATTTAATGTAAGATTATAGCATCATCTATCAGTTAAAGTCAATAGCAACAACCTAAAAATACCCCTGAAATGGATATGAGAAAGAGCGTAGTAATGGTGGCCGCAATGCTTGCAGGCTACGGTTTGGCTGCCCAGCCAACGAAATTGTATGTTCCCACCAACGTTCAGCGGGCCATTGAGCATGGCACCCGAACAATGAGCGGCGTCCCAGGGCCTACCTATTTTCATAATAGCTCCGCCTACCAGATTAATGCCACGTTTAACCCAGCAACGGCCAAGCTGGAGGGAACGGAAACTGTAACCTACCACAATGCTAGTCCCGATACGTTAAAATATCTGGTGGTTAGGCTCTATCCAAATATATTCCAACCTGGAATGTTTCGGCAAATGGAGGTCGATTCGGCAGATATTAACCGTGGCGTAACCATTAGCCAAGTGCAGTTAAATGGGGTTACAGTTCCGGCATCCAAGTTTCACTTTGTAGGAACCAACCTTGTTGTTCCCTTACCTTCCGCACTTGAGCCAAAGTCGTTGCTGAAAATGGAGGTGAGCTGGGATGTTACCCTGCCCAACAAGACTCAGCTACGCTTGGGCCGTTACGATTCAACCTCCTACTTTGTGGCCTACTGGTATCCGCAAATTGCCGTTTACGATGATGTTAATGGATGGAGCAGAGAAAGTTATACTGGATTGGCAGAGTTCTACAACGATTTTAACAGCTACGACGTGGAGGTTAACCTGCCCGCTGGCTACGTGGCATGGGCCACTGGGGTGTTGCAAAATCAGTCCGCGCTATTTACCGATAAAATCTTGGGACGAATTGCTCAAGCACAGGCCTCCGATAGTGTGGTTAGCATTATCACCGCCAACGATTACTGCGATGGCGATGTGCTTCGCAGCAAGGGTGAAAACACGTGGCACTTCAAGGCAGACAACGTTACCGATTTTGCCTTTGGCACCAGCACGCATTACGTGTGGGACGGCACCAGTGTTGAGGTGGATTCTGCTACCGGACGACGGGCCATGGCAAATGCTGTTTACAAGGTCGGTTCCATCGAGGGAAGGGGTATAGCAGCCATTGCTAGGCACACCTTGCTGCGCCTTTCAACCGACCTCATTGGCGTTCCATACCCATATCCGCATAACACCATTTGGGAGGGGAATTCGGGCATGGAGTTTCCCATGATGTGCAACGATGGCCCGGTTGAGGATACGCTGGAGAAGGTATTTGTTACCTCGCATGAGGTTAGCCACAGCTACTTCCCGTTTATGGTAGGAACTAACGAAACCCTTTACGGATGGGTCGATGAGGGGCTGGTGACCTTTATTCCAAAGGCCATTGAGCAGGAGGCTGGGAATAAGAATGCTCACTACTACATTGCCTCCTACAGTCGTCATGTTATGGGGAGCAGCAACGATGTGCCGCTTTCAGTGCCAACAACAGAGCTCAGTGCCGGAACCTATTTTATGCAAAACTATGGAAGAGCTGCTGCTGGCTTCTACTTCCTGAACGATATGTTGGGTAAGGAGACCTTCCGCAAGGTGATGCAGGAGTTTATTCACCGGTGGGCGGGAAAGCATCCAACACCTACCGATTTAGCACTTACATTTAATGCTGTGGTGGGAGAGGATTTGGCTTGGTTCTGGAACCCTTGGTTTTACCAGTATGGCTATGCCGATTTAGCGCTAAGTAACGTTTCTGCAAAGGGGAATGATTTAAGCCTTAAAGTTCAAAAGAAGGGGAGTTTTCCTGTTCCAGTAAAGCTTACCATCACGTTTGCCGATGGAGCTACCACCTCGGTTTACAAAACGGCTGCAGTTTGGAAGGAT
>DATKVT010000100.1 GCA_035529935.1 Williamwhitmania sp.
CTATGATGAAGGTGCTCTTTAATATACAACACATAATAAAAAATGGCGTGCAGAACTGCACGCCATTTTTTATTTCCTTATAAAGCAACCTACTTCACCACAGCATTAAAATCGGTATCAAGCGCCTTGTTTTTAGAAAAATCAAAAAGCGCCACCGCTTGAAGATTGTAGTATGAACTCCAGTAGGATTCGAGGGCGTTAAGATAACTAACCTTAGCGGCATCCTTCTCATTCTGTGCAACGTTAAGATCGAGAACCGTTATCTTTCCAATGAGAAAGCGCTGCTTGGTGACCTCGTAACGCTTCTGCGCAATGGTATCGGCCTTAGTTGCAATATATAGCTGTTCGTCTTCCATGTTATACTTCATTACCTGAAGAAAAAGCTGCTGGTCGAAGTCAACAATTGATTGCTGCACATTGATACGAACAAGCTCCATGTTGGACTGCGCCATCTTTACCTTTCCCTTTCCTAGCCCCCAATCGAGAATGGGAACCTGTACACCAAGAGTAACCTGTTGCTGGTTCTGTGGACTCACATAGGCATTCGACCACTCGGGTGCCTGTTGCGTTAAGCCGTAGCTAGCGCTTATATTTGCCTGAAATCCTCGCTGCGAACGCGCCTGTGCCACTTTCTCCTGAGACTCCAAGAGCTGCCGCTGATATAAGAGCAAGTCTGGGTTGTTCACACCCACTTTCTCCTTAACATCGTTGTAGCCAAGCTCCTTTACCGTTGGTGCATCAGGAAGAGAAAGTTGAATATTGACATTGTCGTTGAAACCCAGAAATGAGCGCAGCTGGTACTTCTTTACCTCCAGATCAATTCTGGCCTCGTTGAGTGCCTTGCCTGCATTAAGCGAACTCAACTCCATTTGCAAGAGGTCGTTCTCGGCTATGGTGCCAATGTTGTAACGTCCCTTGGCAATTTTGTAAAGTGTATCTGTGTTGGCATAGTTTACCTGAGCAACCTCCAGCTCCTGCTGAGCAATGAGCAGGTTAAAAAATAAATTCACCGCTTTTATCGACACATTTTCCATGTCCTGCAAATATCTTCGCTTAGCCTCCTCATACTTCAATGGCTCAATTTTCCGCTGCCAACGCAGGGAATTGTATCCAGATATTGGCTGCCTGAGTCCAATCATTATGGGTGTGGTGAGGAATGCCGTGGAACGGTCGCTTCCCAGCTGGTCGGTACGCATCAGGTCGGAGGAGATATATAGGTTACCACCAGTGAGCCCAATGTTCTGATTTAAGCTCATATCGGCATAGGCACTGTTGGAGTTCTCCTCTATGTAGCTGTAGGTTCCATCGGGCAGTTGGTATTTGATAATGCTCCGATTAAAATTTGGAACGGTTGCATTTAAACTTAGTGCAGGGAGAAATGCGGCCTTGTATGTTCTATATCCCCAATAGCTGGCCCGAAAAGTATTCTTGGCTCTGAAAGCATCAGGCGACTGATCTTTAGCCAACTGAATAACATCAGCCAAGGAGAAGTTCTCCACCATCGGTTGCTGTTGAGCCATGGAGGCAAACGGAAAGGCTACAGCTAAGATAAATAGTATCTTACATGGACTCATTACTCTATCTTTTTTCAATAACTTATTGTTATTCATACCTCAACGATTCGATGGGATCCTTATCTGCTGCCCTTTTCGCAGGGGAATAGCCAAAAATAATTCCAACAGCTGCCGATACGCCAAAAGCCAAAACTATGGAGAGTGGCGAAACAATAGTCTTTATGTCGGCAAAATGGGTGATGAGTAGGGAAAGTACCACGCCAAGCACTACACCTATAAAACCTCCTGTAACGCTGATTAACACTGCCTCCGACAGAAACTGCACCACAATATCCTTCTTTTTCGCCCCAATTGCCAGCCGAGTTCCTATCTCCTTAATTCGTTCCATAACCGAGGCAAACATGATGTTCATAATTCCTATTCCTCCTACAACTAGCGATATGGAAGCTATGGCACCCAGTACAATGTTGAATATATCCTTGGTACGCTGCTGCTGCTTTAGCAGCATTTCGGGAACCGTGATTTCAAAATCGTTGACATTCTGATGCCTGCGCAGGAGCATTCGGGAAAGAACCTCGACAGTTGAGGTCAAATCTTCCGTCTTATCAACCTGTATCACAAGCTTATCTAGCTGATTGTAGTTGTTAGATTTGGTATTATTGTTGGACCCAGAAACAACACCAAAGCCAAAGAAAACAACGGTGTTTGACTTCTTCATGTTGACGAGCGCCCTATTTTTATAGCGGTTCAGCATAGTATTGACCGGTATAAAAACGTTATCGTTGTACACATTCACCCCCACATTGGCAAAGGCGGTAACACTCACATTCGACTTTTTAAGCACCCCAACCACCTTGAGCCATACACTTCCAAACTTAAGCCACTGACCAACTGGGTCAACCGTGTTAAACAGTTTGGCTGCAACATTGGAACCAATTACGCATACGGGTAAAGCGTGCGAAGTCTGATATTCAGAAAAGATATAGCCACGCTCTAGGGGTAGGTTATAAATGTTGAAGTAGGCGGGGGCAACGCCAATAATCTTGGCATTGATGCGAACCCCATTTTGAATCACAAACGTGTTTTCAATAATTTCAGGGCTAATAATCTTAATTGATGGGATAACAGCCTTAATATCCTCGGCATCGGCAAGGGTCAAGCCGGGAGAGTACTTTTGAGAATCGGACTTTCCGGCAGTGTTAGAAACATTTTGCTGCTGGCTGTCGTCATCGTTCAGCACTGGAGTAACCACAATATTGTTCACCCCCACCATCTTTATCTGCTCCAAAATTTCCTGACGGGCACCATTGCCAATGGCTAGCATGGAGATAACAGCTGCAACACCAAATATGATTCCCAACCCAGTTAAGAAAGACCGGAGTTTGTTAGCCAGAATGGAATCAACCGCTATTTGGAAATCGTGGATATATCTTTTGTAAACCTTTTTAAACATCGCTCTCTGGTTTACTTATTTTCATTCCGATTCTTTCCGCCCACTTTTCCTCCCACTTTCATGGCACTGCGGGCTTTATCCTTTTGCTCCATCTGCTGCTGCAAGTTGAGCTGTCGAATAGCCTCATCTTCCTTCTCCTTCTTGATGCGCTCCTTAATTTGCGGTATCAACTCACTATTTTCAACCTCAAATTTATCAGCACCATCCGGTATGGATAGATAAACCTCCTCGCCTTCCTCCAGCCCCTTGTCGATAATAATGTGGGTGTCATTTTTGGGGCCAACCATCACTATCTTCTTCTTTCCCTTGGTGGTATACACAAAAGTAGTGCTATCGGATGCACCGTGCACCGCTTCAAGAGGGAGGTAAAGCTTATTCTTGTAGTTGGCAATTTCGATGAGATTACCCGTGGTCATGGCCGGACGAAGGATTGGATCGTACTCATTTACTTTAATGGTCACCTCAAAAACTTTGGCGTCGGCATTTGGAAGCTGTTCGCCAATGTTTGCCACATAGGTTACAACCCCAGTATACTTCTTATCGGGAAAGGCATCCACACTTATTCGGACCTTTTGACCCACCTTAACCTTGCTTATATCGATTTCGTTTACGTAACACTTCGAATTCATAGCAGATAGGTCAGGAAGTGTGGCCACGGTTAAATCCCATGCCGAGATTGACGATCCAACCTTACGCTTTTCGCCGCCCCACTCCTTGTAGTATATCACCATGCCCGGTTTTGGAGCGTAGATCACGAACTTTTTGAGAACTGCAACCAGTTCGTTGCGCTCGCGCTGCGATTTAGAAAGATTAACCGCCACCTCCTTCATAGAAGCCTTAGCCTGCTCCACCTTGAGCGTATAGTTCATTTTTGCTTGGGCCAAATCGCGGTTTGACTTTTCGAGGCTAATCTCGGCCTGCCGCTGCGTGGCTGGTGGTTCATACTTGCTCTGGTCTACAGTAATCTTCTTCTCCTCGGTATCAAACTTAAGGTTGATGAGGTCATCCCTCAAACTCCGAAGGGTTAGCGAGGTATCGAGCTCCGTTTTGGTGTACTGGCTCTGGTTTTTTTCTACCTCATCCTCGAGGTCCTTCAACCTTGAAGAAACGGCATTACGATCAAGGGTAGCCACATAATCACCGGAGTCAACCACAGTTCCTTCGGGCACTAAATCCACAATCTTAATATCGTTCACCCGGAAACTTCTATTTCGAAGTTCACTTGGGCCCTCAATATTCTCGAAATTTTGAGCTTGTAACTCTCCTGTTGTGGTTACCAATATTTCAAATGGTCCCCGCTTAACCTTTACCTTTTGTTCAACCTTTTTATCCGACTTTCCGGTAAAAACAAAAACAAGCACTAAAATAAGTAAAGCTCCTCCAATGTAGTAGTAATATTTCCGTTTCATTGCAAATTATGATATGGTTAAGGTGTGGCAAGCACAACCGATAAGCACTTGTCGGCGCCATATAAAAACGCCGACAGCCCAACAAAAATTATGATAATTGGAATAACTGTTTGCAAAAAGGTTTAGTGCGCTACAAGCCTGCCAACTTCTTTAGCACATCAATGGCCTCTGCGGCTATGGCTGCAGCCTTTACCGACGAAGTGCTTTCGGAATAAACTCGGATAATGGGCTCGGTATTTGACTTACGCATGTGCACCCATTCGTGGCCAAAGTCAACTTTGACACCATCGATATCGGTGACCTTTTGTGCGGCGAAATGCTTCTTAGCCTTCACCAAAAGCCCATCAACATCGAATCCTTCGGGAAGCTGAATTTTGTTCTTCGACATATGGTAGTCGGGATAACTTCTGCGGAGTTCTGAGCAAGAAATAGCTTTGTGCGCTAGGTGACTAAGGAACAGCGCCACTCCAACAAGTGCATCACGTCCATAGTGCAATTCAGGATAGATTACCCCGCCATTGCCCTCGCCGCCAATAACAGCGCTGTGCTTTTTCATGGCCTCCACCACGTTAACCTCGCCAACCGCCGCGGCAAAGTAGCTGCCCCCATTATTTTGGGTAACATCGCGCAGTGCTTGAGACGAAGATAGGTTGGAAACCGTATTCCCTTTTACTTTTGAAAGCACGTAGTCGGCCACAGCCACAAGTGTATACTCCTCACCAAACATCGACCCATCCTCACACACCAGTGCTAGCCTATCCACGTCGGGATCGACCACAACTCCCAGCTGAGCTTTCTGCTTTACAACCTCGGCAGATATCTCCGTTAGATTCTCAGGCAGTGGTTCAGGATTGTGCGGAAAATTGCCATTGGGTTCGCAGTAGAGTTCCACCACCTCAACTCCCATGCGACGAAGTAAAGCCGGAATGGCAACGCCACCAACGGAGTTCACGGCATCAACCACTACCTTGAAGTGTGCTTTTTTAATAGCCTCGGTATCAACCATGGGAAGAGCCAATACCATATCGATATGCTTCTCGGTAAACGATTCGGAACGAACAACGCGCCCAAGTTCTCCAACCTCAACAAATGGCAGTTTACCCGATTCGGCAATGGAGAGCACCCTCTTCCCATCGAGGTCGGAAAGGAACTCACCCTTTGAGTTAAGCAGCTTCAATGCATTCCACTGTGCGGGGTTATGGCTGGCAGTAAGGATAAGGCCTCCGTCGGCTTTGAAATGAATAACCGCCAGCTCCACCGTTGGCGTGGTTGCATGGCCTAGCTCAATAACATCGACTCCACAGCCCATTAGCGTTCCAACCACTAGTCGATCGACCATCTCACCTGATATACGTGCATCACGGCCAACTGCAACCAGCGGTTTTCCCTTGCCACAGGTATCGCGTAGCCAACCAGCATAGGCAGCTGTAAATTTCACAACATCGAAGGGGGTTAACCCCTTGCCCGGTTCTCCACCAATGGTTCCACGAATTCCGGATATGGACTTAATTAGCGTCATATTTTTGAAAAATTAACATTTAACAGTTTGGCTGCGAGCAAAATATTCTCAACCTGAAGCACTGGTTGGATAACGCTGCATAGAACAAAGGTAGCAAAACCCCGTAATCTTCTCTGCTTAAATAACAAACCTTAGCTTATTTTATACGTAACATGTGGTCGTTGCCAAATTTATTGGTAACTTTGTAAGCTTCTTTTTAGCCAGAAGCCATTTTTATTTAACCATCAGTAATACAACACAACACACATCATGGAATCGGAGAACATCACTCCCCAGGAAGGTAGCCGCGAAGGTTACGAGGGGAAAAAGAAAAACGAAAGCCGGGAGGCCAGTAGTAAAGAGGACTCAAGCAAAACTTACCGTCCACGTACGGCAAAAAAGTTTACTCCTTCCAACACCTCTCCCAGTCGGGAAAACACACCACCCAAAGAGGTAACTAACGACAGCCCAAAGAGCACAGAAGAGCGCAGCTCTGGAAAAGAGAGACCTTTCTGGACCGATTTTTCGGGAAAAGAAGATCGACCAGCTCGTAGTAGCCGATCATCGGAGGATAGCTCGTTTGGAGAGAAAAAACCCTATGAACGTAGGGAACGCTCAAGCCGTGACGACAGACCAGCAAGGGAAAGCCGTCCATTCGAGCGCAAAGAACGTTCGGGCGAGAGAAGCGATAGGCCTTTTAACCGCGACAACCGCTCCGGTGAGAGAAGTGAAAGACCATTCAACCGTGACAACCGCTCCGGAGACAGAAACGACAGGCCTTTCAACCGTGACAACCGTTCCGGTGAAGGAAGCGACAAACCATTCAACCGCGATAACCGTTCTTCCGAAAGAAGCGACAGACCATTCAACCGCGACAACCGCTCCGGTGAGAGAAGCGACAGACCTTTCAACCGCGATAACCGTTCCGGCGAGAGAAGCGATAGGCCATTCAACCGTGACAACCGCTCCGGCGAGAGAAGCGATAGGCCATTCAACCGCGATAACCGTTCTTCTGAAAGAAGCGATAAACCATTCAGACGGTCAGATTCCGGCGATAAGCCATTTAGAGGCGACCGTAGTTTCGACAGAGAAGATAGACCAAACCGATCCGATAAAGGGGAAGAAAAGGGAAGTCGTCCATTCAGTGGAGAGCGCACCGACCATTTTACAAGAAGCGATAGACCATTCCTAAAAGATCGTCCAGAACGTAGAGAACGAAGTGATCGCGATGGAGCAAGAGGCGAAAGGCCTTTCCGTGGCGAGCGCAGCTCCGATAGAAACGGTAGTAGATACGCTGACCGTGGCAACACCCCGTTCAACAGATCCGACAGACCAAAAAGGGAGGTTGAAGGAGCCGAGAACGATGGTGATCAGCCAAAGACAGAGTTTACCAGCCGTAGAAAACATATTCAGGTATACGAACCAAAATCGTATGAGGAGGAGGTTAACAAGCCCATCCGCCTCAACAGGTATATCTCCAATGCAGGTATTTGCTCACGCCGTGAAGCCGATACCTTTATTCAGGCAGGCGTGGTAAGCATCAATGGTACTATTGTTACCGAGCTTGGAACCAAGGTTAACCCCACCGACGAGGTGCGCTTTAACGACGAACCAATCAAAGGAGAACGGAAAGTTTACCTGCTACTGAATAAGCCTAAGGACTATATCACCACCACCGATGACCCAAATGCACGCCAAACGGTAATGGAAATTGTTGCCGGAGCCTGCAAGGAGCGCATCTACCCCGTTGGCCGTCTCGACAGAAACACCACAGGTGTGCTGCTTATGACCAACGATGGTGAGCTTGCAACGCGCTTGCTACATCCTTCATCGAATAAGAAAAAGGTGTACCACATTCATCTCGACAAAAAGATATCCACCACCGATTTGGAAAAAATTTGTGAAGGTGTGGAGCTGGAAGATGGAATGGCATATGCCGATAGCGCCAGCATTGTTGCCGACGACCCCAAGCAGGTTGGTATCGAAATTCACTCCGGTAAGAACCGTATTGTACGTAGAATTTTTGAACACCTCAACTACAACGTTGTGAAGCTCGACCGGGTATACTTTGCCGGCCTCACCAAGAAAGGCCTTGGCCGTGGTGAGTATAGAATGCTCAACGACAAAGAGGTGGAGATGATGAAACGGGGCGCTTACGAATAGCCTCATTCATACCATATTTAAAAAACCGTTCCAAGTTGGGACGGTTTTTTTTGTGCTATGGTTAAAGAATTCAAGCATCAGTAGGGGCACAATATTTTGCGCCCCTATCCTATTATTCATAAAACAAAGCTGCTAGCAAAGGCTACAACTGGTTATAATGCGAATTCTATTTCTGCCAGGAGAAATTACATTTTTCTACATATTTTTACTTAGCAAAACCAAAATAAAAGGTATCACACCCCTAACCCATGCAACCAACCAACCACCCAGCCTTCAGATGGCTTCTTTTATTTTCTATTTCAACCTCCATTAATACTGCAATAATAGCCCAAACCACCTACAGGGTTACCAATCGCGAAACGGGAGAGCCGTTGCCTTTTGTGAACGTGCAGGTGGTGGATGAGCACAGGGGCGTAACCACCGACCTCGATGGTTACTTCACCCCCCCGCTGACCCATTCAGGCCAACAACTCATCTTTTCCAACGTAGGTTTTAACCCTCGAACAATTCCTGCCGATTCGCTGCCATTGCTCAGGAAGCATCGACTCGAGATGACCCCAACCACATATCAACTCAGCGAGGTGGTGGTGAGTGCAACCGAAAATCCTGCACTGCGCATCATACGGAAGGTGGTGGAAAACCGGGATCAGAATAACCCGGAGAAGTATGCCAACTTCTCGTTTACCTCCTACAACAAATTTTACTTCACCTCATCGCTCGATACCGTTGGGCTACGAGCCAAGCTGATGACCAAGCAGCCGATGACCAAAAAGGATTCGGCAAAGCTTAAGGAATTAAACTTTTTGGCTAAAAACAATTTCTTCCTGGTGGAGACGGTAAACAAGCGGGAATTCCAATATCCCTCGCGAAACAAGGAAGAGGTAATTGCCTCCAAGGTATCGGGGCTAAAGGGTCAGCCACTCTTTGCTCTCATTGCCTCACAGCTGCAATCGTTGTCGTTCTACTACAGCATCATACCTCTGTTCCAAACCACCTACCTCAACCCCGTTTCACCCCCAGGAATCAAGGGCTACTTCTTTTTGATTGAGGACACCGTGCTTACCCAAGCTGGCGATACCACCTACGTAATCTCCTTTCGTCCGCATAAAAACAGGAACTTTAGTGGGATGAAGGGCGTGCTCCAAATATCTACCAACGGATACGCCATTAAAAACGTGATTGCCGAACCCGATGAGCCTAGCCGTTTTATGGATACCCTAAAGCTTAGCCTCAAAATTCAGCAGGCCTATGAGCGGGTAGGCGGCAAATGGTTTCCCTCTCAGCTGAGCTCGGAACTCTGGTTCTTCTCCGATTCCAAAAAGGGAGGGCAAAAGGTTGCCCCCATTATTGGTATTGGCCGATCGTACCTTAGCGACATTAAAGTGGACGACCCCAATCTAAGGGTGGCTGCTATGACACCGGCACTATCGTTTAGCCCCAAGGCGGAGGAGCAGGACGAGGAGTTTTGGAACCACCACCGCAAGGAGCGGCTTACCGAGAAGGACCGCAACACCTACCATTTGCTCGATAGCATTTCGCAGAAGGTGAAGTTGGACAAGAAGATGCGCACCGTTATGGCCATAGCCATGGGCAACATTCCGGCCGGCCCGTTTGAGCTGCCGCTCAACCGCCTTATAAATTACAACCAGCACGAAAGGCTACGGTTGGGGTTGGGTGTAAATACCGGTTCACGCGTTTTGAAGGTGTTAAAGCTGGGAGGATACGGAGCCTATGGCTTTGGCGATAGCACCACCAAATACGGTGGTTTTATGCAGGTGAATCTCAACCGCAACTACCGTTGGAGTGCAACAGCAGGCTACTCGAGCGATGTGGCAGAATCGGGAGCCATACTCCCCAGCGAAAAGGGGAGCATCTTCTCCAGCGAGGCTCTCTACCCCTTCTTTTATGATGAGATGGACAACGTAAAAAAGTGGAACCTAGAAACCACCGTAAGCCCACTGCGCTACCTCACCGTTACCCTTGATGGAAGCATGCAAGATATTGCCCCCACCACCAGTTACCAATATGTGGCCAACAACGGCACGCTACTAAACACCTACAAGGTAACCAGCGCCTCGGTGGAGATGCGCTACGCTTATGGCGAGGAGATGCTACAGCTGCCCGACCGTACGCTTCCTCAGGGAACTACGGCTCCCGTGGTGAGACTGAAATTTGAACGCGGAGTAGATGTTCTCCACGGTCAACTAGCCTACAACAAGGCGCTATTCCGGATTGACTATAGCCGCAACATGCCGATGCTGGGAATTTTCAGCCTATCGGCTAGCGCGGGCAAGGTGTGGGAGACGGCGCCCCTCAGCCTGCTCTTCAACGCCCACGGAAGTAACTACCGCGACGCCAAGCCCCAAACCTGGTCGGTGGAGGTGGCCGGATCCTTCTCAACCGTTTACCCAGGCGAGTTCTACTCCGACCGATTTGCCTACCTCTTTTTGCGCCACAGCTTCCGAAATCTGATAATAAAAACCAAATACTTTTCTCCACAAATTATGGTGGCTGCCAACCTTGGCTATGGCGATTTGAGCCACAAGGATAGGCATGTGGGCTACCCATTTCGCACCATGAATCGTGGGCTATACGAAGTGGGCTTTGGCGTTGAAAACCTGCTCGATCCCGTTCTACACCTCTACCAAAAGGTGCTGGGCGGCAGCACCAACTATATCCAAAGCATTGGCTTCTCGCTGTTCTACCGCATGGGGCCTTACTCCTACCTCAAGCAAAGCAACAACCTCTTCTTTAGGATTTCGGCGGGGATAAATATTTAGAAAATCAAAGTAATAGCGCTAAAAAAAAATTCCTAAAGGCGAAACCACCTACCCACCCCTCCTCCATTCGTCAATTTTTTTGTCCAGGACACATCCATGCTTCAGGACGAGTCCAAACCGGCTGGCGGAAACAATCCTGATTTCAGGACGAGCCCATGCAAGCCGGCGGAAGCGATCCTGACCTCTGGATTTGTTCCTGTAGGCTGGCGGGAACAATCCTGGCTCCAAGAATTGTTGCTACAGCGCTGCGTGGCCATTCCCCGACGCTTAGCCGAGCTCCGGACAAGTAGCATGATCCGTACACCCCATTCTACGGCACCATGGCAGAACGAATTCCTATGGTTAACTGTTCCAATGCTAGCCCAATAGCCTTGCAGCATCCAAACAACACAGCTTATTCATGCTATTCTATCGGCGCGTAACAAGGATAACCAGCTGGTCAGCAACACTTTTTTTGAAATAAGTATTGACTTTGTTTTGAGTATTTCCTAATTTTGATAAACATCAACATTTAAGTGACCTATGAAAAACGTAAAACTTTCGGCATCGCCTGCCTATTTGCTGACGAATCTTGAATTCTACGAATTCGTTCAGTCACATTTAATCCGAATACAGGAGTTGGGAGAGACACAACTCACCGACGAACAGCTAAAAACTCTGCTGGCAACCCTTACAGGGCTGCTAGGCGACCTTAGCAAGGTGCTGGTGCATATTCGCAAGAGTGCCATAACCGAGGAGATAACTACCCTTGACCAAGCGCGCGACAACAGCATGCGGGCACTTCTGCGGGCACTGAAGGTGCACGAGCTGGCCACCGACCAAACCGTGCTCCATGCATTGGCCGAACTGCAAGCCCTACTGAAGCCCTACGGTAACGTTCCTAGGCTAACGTTGGAGGCAGAAACCAGCGCTATTGAAAGCATTACAACAGCCATGACCAGCGCACGCTACACCCCCCTTGCTACCACGCTAGGGTTGGATGGCTACGTAACACGCCTCAAAGCTGACAACGCCGCCTTTTCGACCCGCTACAACGAACGCACCGTAGAGTACATAGACAAGGATACCACCGATATGCGGGAGCTACGTAGCTCCATTACCGGATACTATTCGCTACTTTGCGATTACGTGGAGGTGATGGCACGACTCGAAACTGCCCCACTCTTTAGCACGGTGTTCACCATTATCGATACCATTCGAGGCCAGTACTCGGCACAGCAAGCCCGCAGTGCTGCACGCAAGCCCAACGAGGCAAACGCTGGCTAACAAGAGGGGGTAACATGAAAAAAGTTCAGGCCCTCGATTGAGGGCCTGAATGCTCAATAAAGAGGAAACTTTTGCGAGAAAATTCCGTGTTAAAAGAAAACTAAAGAATTGTAGTAGTTTTGTATTACTTCAAAAAAACTTTTCGGCAATGGACCAGAAGAACAACAAAGTAAAGATGGCCCGATTAAGAAGTTATTCCTCAATCTTCTCAAGCACCTCCTTTTCTAGGTTGTTACAACACGACGACTATTCCTTTATGAATGTAAAAATTGAACGGTATGATCAATCCAAGGTTGGCAAAAACATAAATACATATTATGACTATATTCGTTACACCTATAATGCATTGAAGAATAGCTACAAAAACGAATACGTATTTAAAAATACATTAATTAATGAAATTATTATTGATCACTATGGTGTTAAAGATACTGTTGCAATTAACGAATTTAGAGTAGGCAACTCAATTGCTGATATCGTATTGTTTAACGGTACTAGCAAAGCATTTGAGATAAAAACAATGCTCGACTCAAATAAACGACTAGCAGGACAACTAACTGACTATACCAATATTTTCAAAGAGTGCTATATAGTAACCCATGAATCAGTAGTAGAGAAGTATTTAAAAGAAGATTCGCATGTTGGAGTTATTGTTCTTGTTGAGCGAGCAAATTCTATCAGAATGGAAGAAATACGACATGCAAAAGAAAATAGCAATATTGATGTTAACACACTAATGCGGACAATACGAACTGTTGAATATAAAAATATTGTGAGCCAATACTATGGTAAGTTGCCTGAAATGAACAGCTTTAATATGTTTGAAAAATGTAAAGAGTTAATAAATGAAATTCCAAGCGATGTTTTGAATAAACTATTTATCAACGAACTTAAAAAAAGAAAATCTAATACTGAAATAATTCCTACATTTGATAAAGAGTTAAGACAACTGTGTTTGTCTATGAATATTAATGCAACTGCATATCAAATGTTAAATTGTAAATTAAGCAAACCTATAAAACTGTAAGACTATGTATTATCCATATCTTAGAGGAAGACAATTTGAACTAATTGCATTGCGGGAATATGCGGATCAATATGGTGATGCAAACAATATTATACCAATTGTTGAACCTGTAAAAAAAACATTCAATAGTTTAAAAATCGCTATACCTAAACTGATTGCTAGAAATGTTCGGTTTGCTATTATTCTAAACCCTAAAGTGGGCGAATTACCAAGTGAAGCAGAAATACGGGAAGCATTAAAGGACATTATTAATCCCGGAAATTGGATTCCAGCCTATATTGTTTCTAACAATCCGTTGGAAATAGCAAGGAAAATTGAAGCATCAAGCTTTACCGAGGTGATGCTTGTATGTCATGAAACTTCGGATACCAGTAGTAAGGATTTTGAAGAATTAGTTTTTTCTCCGAATACAAAATACATTGTTTCGAAAGAGAATAAAACATTAAAGCGAGCATTATTTGGGAAAGGGAAGGAAATAATTAGGCTTGATGATAATTTTACTGCTCAAAAAAGGAATAAGGATTACCTTTTTTTACCCGAAGAGAAGTTTACAGAAGAACATATGTTTTACAAGGAAGAAAACTATACAGGCTTTTCAGATTATACTATCGTTGAAAGCGATTACAAAGATGGAGGTGTGCCTCCATATGCTGTTGCAATCCATCTAACTTATCAAAAAGAGAATAAGGAAATCTGGATCAAACATTTCGCATCTGACACGAATGATGGAATTGAAAATATTCAAGGAAAATTTGCCGAAGCAGCGAAAAAAGCCGTTGACTTTTTTGATGATAGACAAATACACAATAATGCCTTAGATGAACTAAGAAAATATTACCACTCTCAATCATATCCAGGTCTAGGAATGTTAAAAAAAATATCTATCAAGAATCATTTAGAACTTGTTAATAAAATACTTGGAGAAAGGTAGTACCAATGAAAATTTGTTCGCATTGCTTCAATGATCTGGACTTAAAGCAATACATAATTACAAATTCATCAGAGAAAGGTAAATGCGAGTATTGCCTTAATGAAATAGATACAGAATTACTTGACATTGTTGAACTACTTGATTTTTTCACAGAACTCTTACAGCTTTTCAAAACAAAACACAAAGGCACCCCCCCTCGCGAAAATTATACAAAACGATTGGAATATTTTTTCTGAAAAATCGCTACACCAGAATATCTTAACCGATATTTTAGCCCAACTAAGTTTCCCATTTACAGATCAACGACAACCTGTCGAATACATTGAGGAAATAACTGAAAGTGTTGAGTATTGGGAATTACTCAAAAAAGAATTAAAATGGGAACGTAGATTTCTCGCAAATATTGGTAAGATGGAAAATCTTGGTTGGAACGGATTTTTCAATCAACGAATCTTACTTAGCGATTCAATCCCATTATTCCGGGCAAGAATTAACACAACACATGATCAAGGAGTCTTTTCAAAAGAAAAAATGGGCTGTCCTCCCAAACACCTGACAGCAGGAGGGCGTGCTAACCCACAAGGAATACCATACCTCTATCTTTGTAAGGAAATTGAAACAACAATATATGAAATTAGGGCTACATTCCTTGATGAAGTAAGTGTTGGAACATTTCGTATCAAAAAGGGGATAACTACTGTATTAATTGACTTCACTGAAAACAAAAGCGTTTTTCTAAACATTGAAAATATACTTGAATATACTAAGAGTGTCTTACTTAAGAAAAAAATAAGTGCTGATTTATCGAAACCAATGCGTAGGTATGATTCTGAACTAGAGTATATACCAACACAGTTCATCTGTGAATTCATTAGATACATTACAGGTGCTGATGGTATTTTGTTTAACAGTTCCCTTTATAAAGGAGGCAAGAATATTGTTCTATTCGATCAAGAAAAAGCAGAATGTATTTCGGTAGCTCCATACAAAGTCTTCTCTGTAAATATAAAAGTGAAGAAAAAAAATAATGTCAAACCAGTTGACCCATATTGAAGTGAAATAGTTAATATGGTGATAGCCACCTCGACTAAACAAAACCAACTTCCATCATCCTCCAGCCTCCCATTATTGATATCTTCGGCCATCAATTTTATCTGAATGACCCAGATTCCATCTCCCAATTAAATACTTACCATGCCTAAAAAAACGCCCTCCGAGTTGGAGGGCGTTTTTTATCTTGAAAAGCATCTAAATGATTATGCTAAAACTTATAGATTGCGCCAATGGAAAAATTCCCGGTGTTTACCAGGCCATCGAGTCCGGCTCCAAAACCAAAGGAGTTGGTGATGTCCTTGTTGTTGTTCTGATCCTTCTGGGTTGAGGTATTAAAACCAAAATTAAAGAGGGAAATAGAAGCCTCAAGCGACAGCTTCTCCGATACATTGTAGTAAACCACTGGCAAAATAATAAATCCAAAGGTGGTTGTCTTTATCTCCTCGTCGGGCCCAACGCTGGGCTGCTTGGAGTCGCTGTAGCTAAACCCAATTTGCCCCTGCGCAAAAATACCAAACTTGTTCATCTGCAAGAAGTAGTAGCGAGCAAATGGGGCAATTCCAAAACCGGTGGTCTTATCGGTGTAGGTATTGCCACCCACCGTGGTTTTCAGGCTTTGTGCCGTAAAATTAAGAGACACGCCCACGGCCAGCTTGTCGGAGATAAATTTCCCAATAGAAGGAGAAAAGTTAAAGCTCGTATTCTTGGGCTTATCCACCGTAACACCACCCGACTTTTGGCTACCACCAGTGGTATTAAAGCCGAACTGACCTCCTACAAAATACTGGGCTTGAGCACCAACGCTGCAAGTCAAAAGTACTAAGAGAGCAAATAAAATCCTTTTCATAGCGAATATCTATTACAAAAGCCTACTCTTGAGGTTTTTCGGCAACCACCTTTCTGAATAATAATTTCAACATAAAGGTAGACAATAAATCACTGGCAATTTATGCTTAGTGCATTTTTATGGCCAAGCACAAAATGCAATTATTGAAATGCATTGCAAATGTTGTATCTTAGACAACAAACATCTCTAACGCCAATACTGCTAGAGAAAATATTGTGTGCTAAACTTCACTTTACCATTAAAAATAACAGGTGTGTAATTGTAAAGTTGACCTTACAAAAAAATGAAAGGAATGAAAAGTATAACTGAGGGAAAATGGACATACTCACAAGATGATTCAAGAAAAGTAACAGTTAAAAAAAATGGCATTGCAATGCCACCTCCTACCTCTGTCTTTAAATTTTTTGGAAAAAACAGGGTTGAAGATTTTACCAAGGGGATATTTTATGCTGCGCACCCATCTCAATTTAATGACCCCTTCGAATGCTCACCTTTGTTTGTAAAAGAAATTAATTCAAACTTAGTCCAATGTGTAAAAGCAAATTTCTTATCTACCATCATCAATCCCGATACCAAGCTTCATTATGAGAATGCTTTTTTAAGAGATGAAAAAAGAATCTTTATTGAATTAATATACCGTCAATTAGGTATGATTCCTACCTGCGGAAATGTTGATGATACCCGAATGTGGGCCTACTATAATAACCACGAAGGTTTTGCAGTTGAAATTGACATATCAAAAATACCTCCTTTAGTAAAAACAGTTGATAAAGACTGGGGCTTAGAAGTTCTTGGACTATTCCCGATCAACTATGTGGATAACTTTCCGTCAATTGGTATTGAAATGGGAAAATTGTTGTTGTGTTCCATTGCCCTTTCCCTATTTAAGGAAAGAGACAAGTGGCAACATGAAAATGAATGGCGTTTTATATTTAGAGCTAAAAATGGTGAAAATCTTGGCCATCCCCTTTTTAAAAACTGGGATCAGAATGTTAGAAAGATTAAGTTACCAATAGAGTGTATTAAAGCCGTTTATCTAGGTGCAAACTTCATTTTTTCTTTTAACCCCGATGGCTATTTAACAATCGAGCAGGAGTTAATGGTAGAGTATTTATTGAAAAACAAAGAAACCATAAAAGTATACCAAATGGTTTCACAGGAGGATAACTTTAACTTCACTCCTTATGAAACAGGATTTCAATTACGTAATGGGGCATATTTTGCTAAAGACTGGATAGATGGGCAATATTTTGAAATTGGCAAAAAGAACATACCTAAATAACTCTACCTAAACAATCACAATTTCGCATAAACAAAAAACGTCCCATCATACTTCACCACACCATAATTGCTATCTTCGGCCATCAATTTTTTCAATATGGCCAAGAAAAAGAAAAGCCTTTGGAAGTATGCAGCCGAGGCGCTGCTCATTGTGTTTAGCGTGGTGCTGGCATTGGCGCTCAACGAGTGGCGCGAGCATGTAAAGGAGCAGCGGCAGGTGGAGCAAATCCGCATGCGTATAGAGGCAGAACTAAGCCAGAACATAGCGCTGGCTAGCCAGCTGGTATCGGTTCAAAGGAGATTGCTAAACCACCTCGATTCGCTTCAGCAGAACCACATAATGCTTCACCGTTTGGCCACCCCCACCGGAATAAACTTCGACGTGCTAGCCCCAGAAGGCTTTGGAAAAGAGATGACCTACGTGGGCACAGCATGGCGCATTGCCTGCAGCAATGGTCTTGCCTCCCACTTCAGCATTGAAGAGCAGGAGTGCCTCACAAAAACCAACGACCAGCAGGACCATATTTTTGACTACATCGACCAATACCTCAACTACCTATCCTCCATCAATATGCACCAGCTGCGTGAACCGGCAAACCTAGTGATGGTAATACGACAGAAGACGTGGCAGCTGAGAGGGATGGAGACACGCTTGCTTTACCAGCTGCAAGTAGCATTGGCCACCATGTCCAGAACCGACAGCCTCGCTGGGAAACAGTTTTCCCAAATCACAACGCGCCGCCCCGGTGTGGAGCAGCGCGTTGGTCAACCTTAAAAGTATTTACTAAAAATTGAGCGGGAAAATCAGCTTAAAGTCGATGTTGCGACCCATATCGTAAACGCCTGTACGTCCGGTAACGTTGTTTACCGGAGCATACTGCAGCCGGCTGAGGTGGCTTTGGTAGGCCACGTCGGCGAGGTTGTTCACAGTAACGTAGAGCGAACAGATAGTTTTGCTGTTATGCACAAAATCGGTACCCAGCCCAAGGTTCATGAGCGTGTAGCGCGGGCTGGCGGTCTCGGTATTAAAGGCGGAGTAAATTTTATTCTGGGCAAAGAACATGTCTACACCAAAGGAGACATAAGCGTTTTGCAGCACGCCACCCACCTTTTTAGCGTTAAAGCGCAACTCGCTCTGCCAGCGGGCAGGAGGCATAAACGGCAGGTTGCGCGATGAGTCCGGCTGGTTGCGCAGCACTCCCTCCACGTAGGAGAAGGAGTTCTGGAAGTGAATCCAATCCAGCGGATGTGGATGCACATCTATCGTAAATTCGCCACCCTTTAAATTGGCATCGCCCGATACATACTTAAAGGTGCTCACCCCATCGGTAAGCAAATCGGCTCCGTTGGGCAGGGTCTCCTTACGCAGGAATATGTAATTGTTCACGTTGTTGGTAAAGAGGTTGAGCTCTGTAGAAACGTGCTCGCTATTGTAGCCCAATGAGTAGTCGAACTGCATGCTCGATTCCGGTTTCAGGTCGGGATTTCCAACTTCGTAGCGGAAGGTGCCCTCATGAACGCCGTTGGAGCCCAGCTCGGCAATGTTGGGCGCACGGTAGCCACGCGAAAGGTTCAGCTTGGTGTAGAGGCCACCGGGTAGCTGGTAGGCAGCACCTACGCTTCCAGAGGTTCCGGTAAAGACGCTGTTAAACGAAGGAAATCGGAGTGTTGCCGTCGGGTCAGTGGAGGAGGTCGGGGCTTCGTTGGCATCGAGGTAGAGGCTGCTTCCATGCTCCTGCCTACGGTCGTAGCGGATACCGGCGCTCAAGTCTAGCTTGCCAAAGGTGCGTTTTGCCATTACAAAGCCACCAATGTCGAAAAGGTTGTAGGCCGGCACCAGAAATTCGCTACCCTTATTCTGGGAGGTCTGCTCCATACCGTTGACACCGGTTGAAAAATTGATGCCTTTCCAGTCTGGAAAAACATAACGAACATCGTAGCTAAGCGTGTTCAACAAAAAGTAGAGGCCGTAAGCGTTTGGCTTTAGAATATCGGCATACTCCTGCCGTTGGTTCTGCTGAAATCCGAAGATCGTTTTCAGGTAACCCTGGTTTAGCAAAATAGTGTTATCCAATACCAACTTGTAGTGGTGAATCTTCTGGTAAGGTGTTTTTGGCGAGTAGCTCATCATGTCGGAGTGCGTAGCAATGGCAACACCCTCCGTACCATTTGGCAGCATTATGGCCTTCACAAAGTTACCAGTAAGCGAATCACGCTCGCCCTCCACTATGCCGGGGGTGAGGTTGTACATGGAGAAGTGAAGGTGTGAGTAACCCCAATCCCTGTTTAATCCAACCATACCGGAAACGGCGTTCTCTTTAAAACCAGAGTTAAACACGTAACCATCGTAGCGATCTTGGTAGGCATGGGCTTCCCTTCCGCTGAGACGCAGGTCCCAAATCAACCCCTTCTTATTGCCCTGCATATCGGCCGATACGCCATAAAGGCCGTTGTTGGTCTGGTAGTTGAACAGCACGCTGCCCGCCATCTTGCCAACGGGTAATGAGGGAGCTGCAATCATATTAATTACACCAGCCATGGCATCGGAGCCGTAGACTAAGCTTGCTGGCCCCTTTAGAATTTCGACATGGTTTATGGAGTAGGGATCAATCTCAATTCCGTGCTCGTCGCCCCACTGCTGACCCTCCTGCCTCACACCATCGTTAACCACCACTACGCGGTTGTAGCCCAACCCACGGATTACAGGCTTGGAGATGGCTGCACCCGTAGTAACCTCCGAAACACCTGGTTGCTGCGCTATGGCATCGATGGCGTTGGTTGCCGCCGTCTGAAGCAACTCCGTCTTGGAAACTACAGCAATTGGTGTAGGGGTTCTATTTCGTGCGGTGGCCTGCGACAATCCGGTAATTACTATCTCTGTGATCTCCCTTGCCGATGGGCTTAGTGCAAAGTCACGCCGTGTATCGGGTGTAAGGTGAATGGATTCCGCCAGCGTTTGGTAGCCCACGAAGCTGAGCTGCACCATCATCTTTGCTTCAGGAATATTTTCCAAACGGTAATCACCATTCACATCCGAAACCGTACCTACCTGAAGATCGGGAATATACACGTTCACACCGGGTAGCGACTCACCGGTTTTAGCGTCGGTTATTCTACCGTAGAGTGTGGCTCTACCCATTACATCGGTGGCAATGGCGTGAGGGATTATCAAAATCAGCATCCCTAGCATCAAGGAAAATATCTTCAACTTTTTCATCTTCTTTTTATTGGTTAACTGGTGATTCACTGAATTCTATTTTAAACATTGGCTAGAAGCGCTCACCAGATTTTATGATGGCGGTGCGCATAGAATTCAGGAGTATTCTATATTCAACTACAAAATGAGTGAAAATATGGCTACGGGTAATTTCGGCTAGGTCCTATGAGA
The DNA here is from genome assembly GCA_035529935.1 of Williamwhitmania sp. Lineage (NCBI taxonomy): Bacteria > Pseudomonadati > Bacteroidota > Bacteroidia > Bacteroidales > Williamwhitmaniaceae > Williamwhitmania > Williamwhitmania sp. The sequence continues at coordinate 20,611 of DATKVT010000100.1, forward strand.
TGATTATGTATAACACGGCCATAATTAGGTTGCCCTACGCAAAACTACATGCCTTAAACTAGCATTACATCGATAATCAAAACTGGGATAGCAGCAGGAATTGGTATCCTCTATCCGAGGAAAGTTCCAATCTGTCGAGTCTTGGGAGGAGCTCTTAAAAATAAATTACCGAAAAAGGTTTCAGCTACAGCACCGTAGAAACTTGGTAGAATGTATGGAGTGAAATGCTCCTCATAAAAATTTAGGCTAACGGTATGCGGAACATCAGGTGTAACTGGTGAGTAATCGCAAATAGGACAGTAATCGCTTTGAGCACTTATTTCCTGACGGGTTGAAATAGAGATGTGGCCATGGCTATGGTGTACCACCGTATGCACGCTCACGTATAAAATCGGTAGCATGTATAGCAGGAGTGCAAGCTTGGCAAAAACTCTATTCTGTGTTTGCATATATCCTATAACGCAATAAATGCAAAGGAAACACGAATAGATGACAAATGTTTTGAATTAAGAGTAATTAACATTGCCATTTTGTTGTCCTTACAACAATTGAGCTAAATACCAATAACTTAAGTTGCCATTTTTAACTAATCATATGGGAATGGTTACAGTCGATATTTAAGCTAACTCAAAAGGTATTTGAAATAGTGCAATAATTTGAAATATTAGCCTTTAGATAGCAGCTGAACCACCATTTCATGCTATCTTTGTCATCTTAAAAAAATTAGTAACATGGCGCACAAGTCGGGTTTTGTGAACATAATAGGCTTCCCAAACGTAGGAAAATCAACACTGATGAACTCCCTAGTGGGAGAAAAGCTCTCCATCATCACCTCAAAAGCGCAAACTACTCGACACCGCATCATGGGCATTGTGAATGGCGAAGATTTCCAAATTATATACTCGGATACCCCTGGTGTTCTCAAGCCTAGCTACAAGCTGCAGGAGAACATGATGCAATTTGTATACTCTGCTCTTTCTGACGCCGACATCATTCTGCTAGTTACCGAAATGGGTCTCGAAGTTGAGAAACATGCCGAGATTGTTCAAAAAGTTACCGCACTCAAAGTGCCAATAATTGTGGTGGTGAACAAGGTGGATACCGCTACCGACCAGAATGCCGTGGTAGACTACATGAACCTTTGGCAGGCATGTATCCCTGAGGCAAAAGTGATTCCAGTATCGGCACTGCACAAGTTTAACCAGGAGGCCTTGCTAACCGAAATTCTCGAGAAACTCCCCGAAAATCCCGAATATTTTCCAAAGGATCAGATTAGCGACAAGACCATGAGATTCTTTGTATCGGAAATTATTCGCGAGAAGATCCTTATCACCTATCAAAAGGAGATCCCCTACTCGGTAGAGGTGGTTGTGGAGTCGTATAAGGAGTCGGAAAAGATGATCCATATTGAGACAACCATCTTTGTTACTCGCGATACGCAGAAGGGCATTCTTATTGGCCATCAGGGGTCCATGCTCAAACGAATTGGGACCAAGGCAAGACACGATATTGAGGATTTTGTGGGAAAAAAGGTTTATCTGGGTCTGCACGTAAAGGTGCTCGACAACTGGAGAGACAACGATTTAATTTTAAAGCGATTTGGCTATAATCAGAACTAAAATATAGTAGCAGAGCAGAAGATGGGAAATATTGTTGCAATTGTTGGGCGGCCTAACGTAGGGAAATCGACCCTCTTCAACCGGTTGGTTGGCGGTAGGCAAGCCATTGTGGATGAAACGGCCGGGGTGACCCGCGATCGCCATTACGGAAAAACAGACTGGAACGGAAAGGAATTCTCCATTATCGATACTGGAGGGTATATCAGCAATTCCGAAGATATTTTTGAGGGTGAGATTCGCAAGCAGGTAATGCTGGCCATAGAGGAGTCGGATCTCATTCTATTTTTAGTAGACGTTGCCGATGGCATCACCGATCTCGATAATGAGGTTGCCCGTATGCTGCGCAAGGTTACCGATAAAAAGGTATTTCTGGTTGTTAACAAGGTGGACAACACCCAACGCTACATGGAGGCCAACGAGTTTTACTCGCTTGGGCTAGGTAACTACTTCGCCATATCGTCTATCAACGGCAGCGGTACGGGTGACCTGCTTGACGCCGTGGTTGACGCCTTACCTTCCGAAATTGAGAATAACGAAGGGCTCGACGACCTACCTAAAATTGCCATCGTGGGCAAGCCAAACGTAGGCAAAAGCAGCCTCACCAATGCATTGCTGGACGAGGAACGGAATATTGTTACTCCCATTCCTGGCACCACCCGCGACTCCATTCTTACCCGCTACAATAAGTTTGGCCACGACTTCTACCTCATCGATACTGCTGGCCTTCGGAAAAAGGGAAAGGTTACCGAGGATTTGGAATTTTTCTCCGTGCTTCGGTCGATTCGCTCCATCGAAAACTCTGACGTTTGTGTTCTTATGCTCGATGCCACCGAAGGTATTGAATCGCAAGACCTCAATATTTTCAACCTTATTACGCGCAACCGAAAAGGGGTAGTTATTCTGGTAAACAAGTGGGACTTGGTGGAAAAGGATAACAATACCATGAAGGAGTATACAGAGGTTATCCAAAACCGGATTGCTCCATTCAAGGATGTACCTATCCTGTTCGTTTCGGCCAACACCAAGCAGCGCATCTACAACGTGCTCGACGAAATTATGCACGTTAATCAAAACCGTCGCAAGCGAATTCCTACATCACAACTCAACGAGGTGATGCTTCCAATTATTGAAGCGTATTCTCCTCCCGCCATAAAGGGAAAATTTGTGAAAATTAAGTTTGTGATGCAGCTACCGACCTTCGCACCCAGCTTTGCGTTTTTTTGTAACTTGCCTCAGTACGTTAAGGAGCCATATAAGCGCTACCTCGAAAATAAACTCCGAGAGCAGTTTGACTTTACCGGCGTTCCCATTCAAATTTTCTTTAGGCAGAAATAACCAACCTGTCACAAATGGCAAGGTATAAATACATACAGAATGGACAGCAATGGGTAAAGGCCAAAGCCCATGGTGTCCATTTTGCCATTTTAGCTGCAGTGTTTATTCTTATCATCTCATTAACAGCCTGCCTGAAGGAGTCGACCTATTCCGATACACCAATCATTTCGTTCCAAAATTTTTCCCTAGTATATGGCACCGACCAGCTAGGCAACAAAATATGGACCGGAACGCTAAAGATAAATTTCACCGATGGTGATGGTAACTTTGGACTTCCCGACCCAGACTCCACCACCCTGCCGCAGTATCGCTACAATCTTTTTTTGACGAAATACGTTAAGCAGAACGGCATTTTTACGGCTGTGCCAGACAGCGATCTTGCTACACCCCTTAGCTACACAGTGCCCTACGTAGCACCAGTTGGTAATAATAAAGCCCAAAAAGGAACCATAACCATTCAAATACAATACTACTCCGAAACCGCCGATACTATTATGTATAGCTTCTATATCACCGATCTTACCCTTAACAACAGCAATGTTGCTGAAACTGGAGAAATCGTTTTTCCGGTTTCCTCAAAGTAATCGGTACTTCAGTAGTTTCCAATTCCACATCTTTTTTTTATAACTTACGGCGGCCAAAATCCCAGAACGAATGAAGAAGGGCTTGTTCTGCCTTATTCTGGTTTTACTGCTTCACCTTTCATCCTCTGCCCAACTGGCTAAGGTGCAGGCTGGGTTTATCTATAACTTCACCAGATATCTTACCTGGGACGAGAACTCTATGGGTGATGTTTTTGTGATTGGAGTTCTAGGAAACACTAATACTACTGAGATCCTTCGCATGCTTGAGGGTAACCGAACAATCCAAAATCGTCAAATAGAAATAAAAACCTATGAGTCCGTTGGGGAAATTGGCAAATGCCTCATTCTTTACATTCCGAAGGAGCGTAGAAACAGCCTTGAAGTTGTGTTGGCAAAAATTGGCAATAATCCTACCCTTATTATCTGTGAGGAGGAGGGAATGGCTGCAAAAGGTGCCGGCATAAACTTTTTGATGGAGAACGGAAGGGTTACATTCGAAATTAATCCTGCTGCCATAAAGAGGCAGGGCATTACCATTAAGCCACAGTTGTTGGCTCTTGCCCACAAAGTATATTGATCCATTTCTCCGTTACAACCCATTTATTGTCAGAAAAGAAAATCTCCTTTTCAATAAATTTATAAATTTGTGCCTTTGCTAAAAATTATACGATTATAACCGAATACCTCAGATGGAAATTCCTGCAAAGTACGACCCCTCTTCAATCGAAAACAAATGGTATGCCTTTTGGATGAGCCAAGGTTTTTTTCGCTCTATTCCCGATGGTAGAGAGCCATACACCATAGTGATTCCTCCGCCAAACGTAACCGGCGTTTTGCACATGGGGCACATGCTCAACAATACCATTCAGGATGTTTTTGTTCGCCGTGCTCGCATGCAGGGCAAGAATGCCTGTTGGGTTCCCGGAACCGATCATGCCTCCATTGCAACCGAAGCTAAGGTGGTAGGTAAGTTAAAAGAGCAGGGCATTGAAAAGGCATCGCTATCGCGTGAAGAATTTCTAAACCATGCTTGGGAATGGACCCACAAGCATGGTGGCATCATACTAGAGCAACTCAAGAAGTTGGGTGCCTCCTGCGATTGGGAGCGTACCTGCTTCACCATGGACACAGAACGCTCCGAAAGCGTGATTAAGGTGTTTATCGATCTCTACCGTAAAGGGTTAGTTTACCGTGGTGTGAGAATGGTAAACTGGGATCCCCAGGCCAAAACGGCACTGTCGGACGAGGAGGTTATTTACCGTGAAGTACAGAGCAAGCTATACTACCTACGATACATTATTGAGGGCACTAAGGACTACGTGGTGGTTGCTACCACCCGTCCCGAAACCATATTGGGCGACACGGCCGTGTGCGTTAACCCCAACGATCCACGTTACGCCTACCTTAAGGGCAAAAAGGTTACGGTACCGCTGATTAATCGCATTGTCCCAATTATTCAGGACGAATACGTAGATATAGAGTTTGGTACCGGTGTTCTTAAAGTTACCCCCGCCCACGACATCAACGACTACATGCTGGGGCAGAAGTATAAGTTGGAATCCATCGACATTTTCAACGACAACGGAACCCTCAACGAGAGAGCACAGCTATACGTTGGGAAAGACCGGTTTGCAGTTCGCGACGAGATTGTAAAGGACCTTGAAAAGGCAGGCCTTATTGAAAAAATAGAGGGATACGTAAACAAGGTTGGCTTCTCGGAGCGAACCGACGTTGCCATTGAGCCCAAGCTAAGCACCCAGTGGTTCCTCAAAATGGAGGAGCTGGCAAAGCCTGCGCTCGAGGCCGTAGAGAGCGACAACATACAGCTCTATCCAGCAAAGTTCAAGAATACCTATCGTCACTGGATGGAAAACATCAAGGATTGGTGTATTTCGCGACAGCTATGGTGGGGCCACCGAATTCCGGCCTACTACCTTAGCAATGGTACCTTTGTGGTAGCAGAAACGGAAGAGGAAGCACTTGCGTTGGCGAAAAAGGAGACGGGTAACTCTAACCTAACAACTGCTGATCTCCATCAGGACTCCGACGTGCTCGACACCTGGTTCTCATCGTGGCTATGGCCTATTTCTGTTTTTGATGGCATCCGTAATCCTGAGAATCCCGAAATTAACTACTACTACCCCACCAACGACTTAGTAACGGCTCCCGAAATACTATTCTTTTGGGTTGCTCGCATGGTTGTTGCTGGGTATGAATATAGAGGCGAAAAACCATTTACCAACGTTTACCTTACCGGCATTGTGCGCGATCAGCAACGGCGTAAAATGTCGAAACAGCTGGGGAATTCACCCGATCCGCTCGATCTCATTGCCAAGTATGGCGCCGATGGTGTTCGAGTAGGTATGCTGCTGTGCAGCCCCGCTGGCAATGACCTCCTCTTCGACGAAAACCTAACTGAGCAAGGCCGCAACTTCAGCAACAAAATATGGAACGCCTTCAGGCTAGTAAATGGTTGGCAGGTAGACAGCACCATTCCTCAACCCGAGCATGCACGCCTCACCGTGGAGTGGTTCGACGCCATGCTCGACAAGACCATTGAGCAGGTCAGCCAGCAGTTCGATGCCTACAACGTATCCGAGGCCTTGATGGTGATATACAAGCTCTTTTGGGACGAGTTTTCGAGTTGGTACCTAGAGGCCGTTAAGCCAGGATTTAATCAGCCTATCGACAGTGTTACCTTCAACGCCACCATTGGTTACTTCGAAAAGTTGCTCAAGTTGCTCCATCCATACATGCCCTTCATTACCGAGGAGATTTATCACCTCATCGCCGAGCGCGAAGTTGGTGACTGCATCATGGTGAGCCTGTTACCTCAATCCAAACCATACAGCAGCAGTCTGCTTGAGGAGTTCGATAACCTAAAGGAAACGGTGACCAACATCCGCTCTATTCGGCAGGATAAAAACATTCCTCAGAAAGATGCGCTTGAGCTATTTGTAAAGCGCGATGGTGTGCCAACGATAGACCTTTCATCGGTAATTTGCAAAATGGCAAACCTCACCGCCATTACCCACACCGAATCGAAGGTAGAAGGAGCCTCCTCCTTCTTGGTAAAAACAACGGAGTTCTTCCTGCCGCTTGGAGGCCTGCTCAACGTTGAAGAGGAACTAAATAAGTTGAATGCTGAGCTCACCTACCTCCAAGGATTTCTGGTTTCAGTTAATAAAAAGTTGAGTAACTCCAGCTTTGTAAATAATGCACCCGCCAAGGTTGTAGAGGTGGAGCAGAACAAAAAGGCAGACGCTGAATCGAAGATAAAAGCCATCATGGGACAGCTTGCACAATTAAAGAAATAGCCAGCTTTTAGCTACAGTTATATATACCGTCATGCAAATGGCGGTATTTTTTTTTGAAAATGGTCGAAACAGGTTATGTTTTCTAACATTGACGCAATCGTTTGAAAATTGTTGGTTAATTTGCCCTAAATAGTTAGTTTTGCCCAATTTCATTAATAAGATTCCCAATGAGTGAGACAGAAATTTCAATGAGTCCCAATGAGTTGGTGCAGTTTCTTCAGAAACCTTCATCGGAATTCACAAAGCAGGATATCATAAATTTTGCAGAAGCCAATGGCATTGAGATGGTCAACTTTCGATACGCCGCTGAAGACGGAAAGCTGAAAACGCTCAACTTTGTGCTGTGGAGCAAGGAGCACTTGGATACCATCCTTTCCGGAGGTGAGCGTGTGGATGGTTCGAGCCTCTTCTCCTTTATTGAGGCAGAATCGAGCGACCTCTACGTTATACCCAGATTTCGAACCGCTTTCGTTGATCCCTTTGCCGAAGTCCCAACATTGAACATTCTCTGCTCATTCTACAATAACGAGGGTAAACCGCTCGAAAGTTCTCCTGAATATATTCTCCGCAAAGCTCACGAAGATTTTAAGTCGAAAACCGGATACACCTTTAAGGCCTTAGGTGAACTCGAATATTACGTTATTTCCGAAGATCAGCAATTCTACCCCGGAGTGGACCAGAAGGGATATCACACCTCTGAACCATTTGCCAAATGGGAAGCAATAAGGGTGGAGGCCTTACGCTATATCACCCAAGCTGGAGGTCATGTAAAGTATGGCCATTCGGAAGTTGGTTGCTTTACCCAAGGTGGCATTCATTACGAGCAGCACGAAATTGAGTTTTTGCCCATGCCCGTGGAGCAGGCAGTAGAGCAAATGATTATAGCTAAGTGGATACTCCGCATGTTAGGATACCGCTACGGAGTCAATATTAGCTTTGCACCAAAAATCACTGTAGGCAAAGCTGGTAGTGGGCTGCACATACACATGATGCTTGAAAAAGATGGCAAAAACATGATGGTTGCCAACGGTAAACTTAGCGACACAGCACGAAAAATGATTGCTGGAATTTTGGATGTTGCCGACGCACTCACAGCGTTTGGCAATACTATCCCTACCTCCTATCTGAGACTTGTTCCCCATCAGGAGGCTCCAACCAACGTTTGCTGGGGCGACAGAAACCGTTCTGTGCTGGTTAGGGTACCGCTCGGATGGAACGGCGCCAACATCATGCTCCAAGAAGCAAATCCTAACGAGCCAACACCTAAGTTGAGTGAAAGCAAACAGACGGTGGAATTCAGGGTACCCGACGGATCGGCCGACCTATACTGCCTACTTGCCGGACTTGTAGTTGCTTCAGAGCATGGCATCTCCATGCCCAACGCGCTGCAGCGTGCTCAGGAACTTTATGTCGATTGCAATATTTTTAAGGAAGAAAACAGGCATATTCAGGAAAAACTAGAACAGCTCCCTACCTCATGCTACGAATCGGCTGAAAGGCTTGACAAAAAAAGAGAAGTATTTGAAAACAATGGCATATTTCCTAAAGGTGTAATCAACAATACCATAAGAATTCTTAAATCGCACAAGGACCAAGGATTGAGCGAGAGATTGTATGGCAAGAACGATGAAATTAAGCAACTCGTAGAAAAATATCTGCACATTGCATAGCAAAAAGCCCCGAAAACGGGGCTTTTTTTATGGAGCAAGTCGTTCAATTATCCACTCTTCATTTTCGAGTCGATATTGAATTCTATCATGCAACCGGTCTGGCCTACCTTGCCAAAACTCTATTAGTGAAGGTTGTAGCAGATAGCCTCCCCAGTTATCAGGTCTATTTATCTCCCTGTTGGAGAACTCCTCCTGGTAGTCGGACTTGAGATTTTCCAGGTATCGCCGATTGGGAATAACCTGGCTCTGTGGAGAAGCCCACGCACCAATTTTGCTTCCAATTGGTCGTGTTTTAAAGTAGCGATCCGACTCCTTGGAGCTCATGCGCACAATTTTCCCCTCAATCCTTACTTGACGCTCCAGCTCAGACCAGAAAAAGACAAGTGCTCCAAAGGGGTTTTGTATAATCTGCTTTGACTTACGGCTCTCATAGTTGGTGAAAAAAGCAAATCCACTTTCGTCTACTCCTTTTAGTAGCAAAATTCTGGCAGAAGGTTTACCCTCAAAAGTAGAAGTGGCTAGGGTCATAGCATTAGGCTCGGGAACATTGGACTTTAAAGCCTCAGAAAGCCACTGATCAAACTGAATAATAGGATCAGAATTCACCTCCGCTTCAAGCAACTCAGCAAGCATATACTCCTTCCTAATACCGGCAATACTCTTCTTCATCTATTTCTATGGTTACATCAATAATGTAATATCTATATGGCACGCATTAAGTGTAGTATCCTTATGTTGTAACTTCTTTACTCTCCCTATTTAATATGCTTCGCTCAACCCAATCATAGTATACAAAGGTGCGCGTTGCCATAAAAAACGTTTTTCAAAAATTTTTGTTTAACTTTTTCTTGCTGATTTTTAAAAGTTATTATAAAATTACATGCCGCTTATTGTTCCCAGCTGAAAAAATGCTGACGTTTAGCTCAAAGCCAATGAGTAGAGCAATGGCGTTGAAGTAAAGCCAAAGCATGAGCGCCATAAAGCTCCCGATAGAGCCGTAGAGCTTGTTGTACTGCCCAAAATCATTTACGTAGGCAGAAAAACCAAGCGAGGTAACTATGGCCAAAATGGTTGCAAGAGTAGCCCCTGGCGAAAAAAAACGGAACTTCATTCTCTTTGCAGGAGCATAGAAGTATAGCAAAGCAATGGAGAAAAAGAAAAGAGCAAGAACCACGATCCACTTGCCCAATACAAGCAGGTATAGGGTAATTCCCTCCTGCAATATTCCATGCATTTCGAGATAACCCAGCACATACTGGCTAAAGAAGATGAGAGACGTGGCAAGTGAAACAAGGAGCGTAAGAAGCAGGGTAAGGAAGATGGAAACTAAG
>DATKVT010000101.1 GCA_035529935.1 Williamwhitmania sp.
TTCCATACACGTAGCTACTTACATAGGTTAGGGAGCAGCCTTGCTTACGGCAAAGGTCAAGAATGTTGGTTGTGCCTAAAGTGTTAGTTCTGTAGAAATCGAGAGGATTTTCCCAACTGGCAGGTACGTAGGTTCTTGATGCAAGATGAATAATGTGGTCCAGCTTCTCGTAGTTAAATTCGGCGGTGGCAATGTCGCCATCCTCCATATCGAAGGTAAACACCTCGTAGTTGTTGGCTTTAAGTCGTTTTAGCAAGTTTGTTCCAATAAAGCCGCTGCTTCCGGTTACCAGTATTCGTCCCTTCATGCTACAAAAATTTATCCTTATTGGCATCGAACTCCTCAATGGCCTGCATGTAGTCGTCGGGGCGACCGATGTCCAACCAGTAGCCATCGTATGGTTTAACAGCAACCTTTTCGCCTTTGTGCAGAAGTTCAAGCATGAGCATGTCGAAGCCAAAAAAGGTCTCCTCGGGAATAAAATCGAGAATGCGACGGTTGAGCATGTAAATTCCCATGCTCACAAGGTAGTGATGTTGAGGTTTCTCCTTAAACCCGGTAAGCCTGTTGCTGCTGTCAACCTCCAGCACACCATACTCGCTAACCTCTGTCCTTTTGTAGGATGAGATGGAAAAGAGGCTGTTCTCCTCCACATGAGCATTATAGAAATTGGCAAAGGAGAGGTCGGTAAGGATATCTCCATTCATAACCAAAAAGTTTTCCGGAAGGTCTTTTATCAGCTTTAGCGGCCCCATGGTGCTCAACGGCTTACTTTCCAGCGAGTAATCGACCTTGATGCCCCACCGGGAGCCATCACCACAGAAGGCCTTGATAATTTCGGCCTGATGGTTTACCGTAATGGTGACGTGGCCAAACCCGTTTTTTGCCAGCTGACGAATTACCACCTCAAGAATGGGGAAATCGCCAATGGGCATAAGCGGTTTTGGAAGAACAACGGTGTACGGTTTAAGCCGAGTTCCCTTTCCTCCAGCCAGAATAACTGCTCTTTTACACATTGTAGATATCGGCTTTATATCTGGCTTGGTTTACCGGATTTTTGAACCACTCAATTGTTTGCAAAACCCCCTGCTCAAAGGTAAGCTGCGGTTCCCAATTGGTAAACCGGCTTAACTTTTGTCGGCTTCCATGCAGGCGCTCCACTTCGCTAAGGGCAGGTCGTAGCCGTTGCTCATCGGAAACAATATGGGCAGGGGGATTGATCTGATCGATAATCATTTGTGCTAAATCGCCGATTGAGATCTCCATTTCGGTGGCAATATTCACATCCTCACCAATGAGCTTGTCGCACTTGGCAATTTCGATAAATCCTCTGGCGGTGTCTTTCACGTAGAGTAGGTCGCGAGTAGGGCTGAGGGCCCCCAGCTTAATTTCCTGCTTCCCGGCCAGAAGCTGCGTAATAATTGTTGGTATTACCGCTCTAGCCGACTGACGAGGGCCATAGGTATTGAATGGACGCACAATGACAACGGGTAATCCAAAGCTGCGGTAGAATGATTCAGCAATGCTATCGGCACCAATTTTAGTGGCAGAGTATGGCGATTGCGGCTGCCGTGGGTGCTTCTCATCGATTGGCACATATTGGGCCGTACCATACACCTCCGAGGTGGAGGTCACCAGCACGCGCTCTACATTGAGGTCGCGTGCCGCCTGTAAAATGTTGAGCGTACCCTTTATGTTGGTGTCCACATAGCTGTCGGGAGAGTGGTAGCTAAACGGAATGGCAATGAGTGCGGCGAGATGAAAGACTACATCAACATCCTTCATGGCATTTCGTACGCCGTTTGGGTCACGGATATCGCCCGCAAATATCTCAATCTTATCCAGCTTGCTCTTGGGAAAGGTGTCGAGCCAGCCCCAAGAGTTGAAGGAGTTGTAGTAAACAAAGGCTCTTACCTGAAAACCTGAGTCTACAAGCATTTCGGTGAGATGGCTTCCAATAAAACCATCGGCTCCGGTAACTAATATTTTCTTATTGGAAAGGTCCATTATCCATCATTTTCTGCAAACGTACTTGAAAAAATTCAATTTTGTAAACTGGCAGAGAGTTAAATAGAATGGGGCTCATCGCCCCATCCATTTAGTAGCTTATCACCTTAATCTCTGTTCGCCTATTTACGGCCTGCTCGGCCTCGGTGCACTGTACGCCCTTCTTACAACGATTCTTGATCATGGTGTCGCCATAACCCTTGGCCACAATGCGCGAGCTGGCAATACCTTTGGAAACAATATAGTCCACGGCAGATTGTGCACGTTTCTGCGAAAGCACCATATTCTGCTGCGAACTGCCACGTGCATCAGTGTGCGAGCTGAGCTCAATACGGATGGTGGGATTTTCCTCCAACAGCGTAACCAACTTGTCGAGCTCTGTTGCCGACTCCGGCTTGATGTCCCACTTGCCCAAATCGTAGTATATGTTTGGAATCTCAATAGCCTTGTTCATCACAATGGGCTCCATCTTAAGGTCGTAGGCTGTATTTAGATTGAACATACCTGCCGGTACTCCTTGCGTTGAAATCATTAGCGTCTTAGCGAAGAATTTCTCCTTCTCCAGCTTTAAGATATAGATGTGGTTGGCATCTAGCCTAAAGTCGAAGCTGCCAAAGTCGTCGGTTTTGTTCTGAACCTTCTCGTTGGTGGCCTTGTCGAGCAGGGTAACAACAACCTCCTTGATTGGCGTGCCGTCATCCTTGTTGGTAACCAATCCTACGGCAGTGAACGATCCGTTGGCCGGTTGAAGTGCTAGGCTAAATTGAGAGTTCACGTTAAATGGAGCGTTGCCAAGTGTAAGGCTAATTTCCATGGGTGAATAGCCATCCTTCTCCAACTTTACCGAGTAAACTCCCTCCGGTAGGTCTGTTCTGTTGAACTGACCTGAGTTGTCGGTAGCCATGCGAAGGGGTTGAGGCAACTTGTCGGAGGTGAGTGTAACCACCACGTTTTCTAAGGGGAGGCCTGTTTTGGCATCGGTAACCTTACCGGTAAGCCCCGGCTTTACAACAGCCTGAAGTCTCGTGTCGAACATTGTACTAAGGTTCAGGTCACCACGCTCACGTCCCTTGGTGGAAAGAGTAAACCACTTGCTTACGAAACCCTCCTTTTCAACACGAATGCGGTAGTCTGTATCTTTATCTAACTTAAAGCGAACGCGTCCCAGCTGGTCGGCACTGCCAACTAGGGCTTTTGTAGTATCGGGAGGAAAAGCAATGGCTCTTGCACCAGCAATAGGGGAGTTGTTGGCAAGCGACAGAATAGTGGCCGTAAGGGTATAGCCAATATCGCGCGTCATGGTAATTTTAACAGGAATGGTTGTTGGCTTGAGGCCAAGACCAAAGGTGTTCACCTCCACCGATGTTGGAAAGTAGTCGGTTCGTTGGGCATGTAGAGAAACTTTGAGGTCATCATCCAGCTTGGCGGTAAACTTGCCTGCCGCATCTGTCGAAATGGTGTTCACCACCTTATCGCCATCCATAACTTTTATGGTTGCAGAGACTACTGGCGCACCCTTTTCGTCAACAACCTGTCCATCTAATGTGTGGGTAACCACTATCTTTTTTACCTCGATTTTGTAAATATCGTCATCACCCATTCCACCGGGACGGTTGGAGGAGAAGAATGCTATGGTGCCATCGGCTGACAGCGTGAGGCCAAAATCGTCGTAGGCTCCATTCACCGGGTAGCCAAGGTTGGTAACATAGTCGAACCCGTTGGCGGTTGGATAGGCAGCAAACAGGTCGAGGTTGCCAAAGCCGGGAAGGCCGTCGGAGGCAAAGAAGAGCGTTCCATCCTTAGCCACAAAGGGACACATTTCGTTGCCCGCCGTATTGATCTTGGCGCCCAAGTTTACGGCATCGCCAAAGGTTCCACCGGGCCGAATTTCGCGGTAGTAAAGATCGGCACCTCCCATTCCACCAGGCATGTCGGATGTAAAGTAAAGCCGTTTCCCATCGGGGCTCACAGCTGGATCGCCAACGGAGTAGCTGTCGGTGCAGAATGGTAGTGGCCCCTGGTCGATCCACTCCCCATGGTTATATATGGCGCGGAGTATCTTGAGGTTATTATCCGCCATCTGCTTCTCGTCGCCACGGCGAGCCTTTAGATACTTTTTTCTTACAAAGTAGGCCGTATCGCCCGATGGGGAGAAGGCAATGGGCCCCGTATAGTATGGGCTGAGCAGGTCATTGGAAAACACGAATGGTGATCCCAACTCTCCGCTGCTGCTTAGGCGCGCCGTGTAAAGACTCAGGTGTTGCTGTGGGTTAATTTGACGGTCGAGGTTGGCCAACCCGCGGTCGAAGCGGGAGGTGGCAAACACCAGTGCATCGCGATAGATGGTTGGTGAAAAGTCCGACTCGGAGCTATTAATGCTTACCGGAATGACATTTAGGCTAAGGAATCCCTCTCTTAGCAAGGCATCAAACGACGAGCCACTTCCGGGTTGTTGTGCCAGGTTGGGGAGCATGTCGAGCGCATAGAGCTTCTTAAGCGTTGCGGCTGCCAGCTCCACCTTTCCGTTGGCCTTTTGTGCGTAACCAAGCAGGAGGTAGTCACCGGAGTTGTGGTCGGGCTGCTTCAGCGCCTTCTCATACCAAATTTCGGCTTGAGCCAAATTGTCTTGAAAGCGGTAGCAGTTTCCAATTTGCCGAGCAATGTGAGCCGTAACGGCCTCCTCGGAGGCCACCCGCAGGTATTGCTCAAGCGCCTTGTCGTAGTTTCCATCGTTGTAGACCCTATCGGCCCGCTGCACATTTTTCGAAACCTCCTGTGCCAGAATTCCTCCAACGGAGAGGATTAGCACTGCCAAAAGAAGCAACCGTCGTACCATAATTCTTCAATTGTAATTTGATGGGAAAGATAGGAAAAAAGCATGCAAAAAAATGTTGATTTTGCTAACATCTCCAGCAATCGATTGAATTTTAACACTATAAAATTTGCAGCAAATATAAATTCAATTACATTTGTTATAGAAAACCCTAAACCTAACAATGAAAAGAATTTTGCTAACACTGCTTATTGCGGCAGTGAGCTGCGGAGTCGGCTATTCTCAAAGCATAAATACGGCTTATAGCAACATTACCTCCAACGCGGAAAAAGGAATTAATCCAAAAGAATGGCTGAGTGTTATTGCCGAATTAAACTCCTTACCTAAAGACACAATCGGCCAACTAACTTCACAGGCTATAGTTGTAGCTAAATATCTTACTTCACATGGCGAGAGCCATAATCAGAAAGTTGCAGGAATTAATGTGTTGCTGGATTTTTCAATTGGAAATCCATCTCTTTTTGGAAACCAAACTATTCCGTTTCTCAAGACAATCCCAAGAGATGTTTACGATTCCTCGGCAATTAAAAAGTTAGAACTTTACCTTTCAAACGGCAACAATCCATCTCTTCAGGAGGCTATTAAAGTCTCTGGTTATGTTGGAGGCGAAGAGTTGCATAGTTTCCTTCTCCAAAACGAATCTCTTTTTACCAGGTTTAAACGGAACAAGTGGCCATACGCTCTTGCAATGTCGCGTTTAGGCGATACGCTTTGGTTGAACTACTGCTTAGAGAAGGTTAAGAAGTTAGAGGTCAATACCCAAACGATATATTTTGTTTTTCCTGACCTTGCGTACACCCGCCAGCAAGCAGCTATTCAATACCTAGTTGATGTGCTTCAGAATATGAGTTATAGCTGTGATTCCCCAAATCCAGAATCCACCAGTAAGATTGATTGCGGTTATAGGGTCATGGAACTCCTTGCTCCAGCGGTTGCTGACTTTCCATTTTCCATTGGTGTTTCAGGTGATTTGAAAGTTGATAACTACAAGAAAGCCCTTATCGAGGTTCGAGAATGGTTTAGCCAGAAGAACGGTAGCTATCAAATCAGGAACGACAACTACTAGGGGCGATGAGGTTTTTAGTTCAAACTTTTGGCCTTATGGTAGCACTTCTACTATTGAAAGTGACAGTTAGTGCTCAGGATTTGTCTACTATTGGGAAAGGAAATCCATTAAAGATAAATGGAGGTTTTAGCTTCAATAACTACTTTTTCTTTACTGACCAAGAATCCTCGAGAAAGGCATTTTCCTACATAGTCTCTGGCAATGTGAATGCACAAATTTACAGTTTTAATATCCCATTTAACTTTTCATATACCAATCAGCAGGTAGCATATAGTCAACCATTTAATTTCAACCATTTTGGAGCACAGCCCTCCTATAAATGGATTAAAACTTATGTTGGTTACAATTCATTGTCCTATTCTCCCTACACCTACAGCGGCATACAGTTTTTAGGGTTTGGTGTTGAAGTGGCGCCACCATCATCTCCCATAAAGGTTTCCACGTTTTATGGTCGACTAATTAAAGGTGTTGACTACGACACCACCCGGAAGAATACCCCCTATTTTGAGCGGTTTGGCTGGGGTACAAAAATCGAGTTGGGGTTGGAAAAAACACCAATTCAACTAATCATATTCCGGGCATGGGATAAACAGTCCTCCATTGGTCCACTACCCGATTCGCTGCTGGTATACCCAAAAGACAACCTTGCACTTGAACTCAAAGTTTCCCATAAAATCACCAAACGATTTGAAATAATGGGTGGTATTTCCGGAAGCGAACTTACCAACGATACAAGGCAGTCGCTTGGCGAAGGAGAATCGGTAACACCATATTCCAAACTCTTCCCATTTTTCCGCAAGCGCTCCTCCACAACATATCGAAAGGCCGTAAGAACTGGCTTTAACTACACCGCAGAAACTGGAACTGTTGGGATTGCTTATGAGCGAGTTGACCCCGATTATGCAACCCTTGGTTGCTACTACTTTACCAACGATTTTGAAAACTATACACTGAACTTCACCAAAATGTTGAATAAAGGTAAGGTAAATCTTAGCGGAAATCTTGGTTATCAACTCAACAACATCGAATCGAAAAAACTATCTACCACCCACCAAATTGTTGGTAGCCTAAATAGCAGCGTTGTAGTTACACCAAAGTTAAACCTCAACGTTGGATACTCAAACTTTACGAGCTACACCAACATACGCTCACCTTTCGACGTAATCAACGCCACTTCCCCATACCAAAATCTCGATACTCTCAATTTTTCACAGATATCGCAAACAGCCTTCTGCAGTGTCCTATACCTTTTAAGCAATAGTGCTGGTGGCGATAGAAAGAGTTTAAACTTTACCACCAACTATCAAACGGCTGTTTCGGTTCAGGAGGGCAGTGCCCCAAATGTTCACTCTGATTTTTACAACATAATTGCAGCATATTCTCAGTTTGTTAAGCAACAGGAGTTGAACTTAACCGCCTCACTTTGCAGTAACATCAACCGCGTGTCGGGAAGCCCCGACGCCATGACTATTGGGCCGGTTATTTCGGTAACAAAGAGCCTTCTCCAAAAGAAGTTGAAGCTAACATTCTCCTCTGCCTTTAATGTTTCAACCACCGCTTGGTCACAAACTTCCAGAAACCTTAACTTTAGGTTGGGCGGAACCTATACCATAAAGAAGAAGCACAATATTGCAATGAATATAACGACCTACCAGCAAAACACCAAGGCCGGAGCCATTAAGGAGCGGAGCGATTTGTCAGCAACCGTTGGTTACAACTATAACTTTTAACAATGAAGAAGTTAGTATTTCTTTCCACAATTCTGATGCTTTTCATTGCCACCAAAATGGAGGCAGGGGAGCCGGCAAAGGTTTCGAATTTCACCCTTCCATACTTTTCGGTGCAGGATGCCGATGCTGGAGCTGACACCACCACGTTGAGCGTACAGGAAATTGAGCGACGCGCTGACTCTCTCACCAATAAGGTTATCAACGAGAACAGAATTGTGGGTCTTCTCGATCCTAGCAAAACCTACACCCTTCCCATCGGTATTCAAAAAAACATTGGGGGTACAAGGGTTACAATTGTTCTCGATGAATTACGTCTTCTTCCCAACAAGGCGGTTTTGAAGGCATATATGAAGTTAGAAATTCCTGAATCGGGGAAGAGCATTGCGTTCTATGCCGACGAAGTAACCATTGGTGCCAGTGGTATTGAGGCCGCAAAGTTGAGACTGATGGACGACAAGCCGCTTCCGTTACTGGGAAAAGAATTAACCCTTAAAAAGTGGGATACCTACGTTGAGTGGGACTGCAACGGCTACAAAAGCACAACGTTGGCAGGCGAGTTGACAATTAATAACAATAATATCCACCCGATTAGTACAAGTAATCAGGAAAATAGCACTGCTCCGCTTAAAGCTACAGTTGCAGCCACCTTCACCGACGTAAACGACATACTTTTTAAACTTTCATTGGGTGCATTTAAGGTTGATGGTCTTAAGGATTTTGTTTTTAACCCAGGAGATGTATATCTCGACATGAGCGATACGCATAATCCGGAGGGAATCAATTTTCCTGCGGGCTATACAACCGCTACCATGCAAACACCCGGAGAATATTCTTGGAGGGGAATTTACATAAAGAACTTGACGGTTCAGCTGCCAAAATCTTTTACAAAGAACAAGGAAGCTACAACCATAGCCATGACTAATACCATAATTGATGAGGATGGTTTTACCGGTACGCTTTCTGCTACAAATGTGATTTCAAAAGAGAAAGGAAGCATAGGTGGCTGGGCATTTTCAGTAGATAAAATTACTCTTGCCATTTACAAGAATAGCATTGATGCCTGCGGGTTGGAGGGAATAATTCGACCTGGTTTTATCAATACACAGGAGGATATGAAGTATACCGCAAAGTTCGACAACGGGAACTTTTACCTGAGTGCCTCCTTGCCCAACAAAGTAAAGTTTGATGCCTTTGGTGCTAATGTAGATCTGGCCAACAACTCTACCATTAGCGTTGAATATAAGGATGGAGAGTATTTGCCTAAAATGGTCCTTTACGGCTCCATGACAATGAATGTTGGCGGAAAGCTCAGCTTGGGGAAAATGGACTTCCAGCAGTTGGAGATTTCTACGCAGGCACCCTATATTGATTTTCGCTACATCTCGGTTACCACAGGCTCTACAAACGGATTTCCCATAGAACTGAAGCAACTTGCATTTACCAGTAAGGACAGCATTTTAAAGATGAAGGCCGTTATCTCCGTCAATTTGGTGAAGGCTTCAGAGGGTGGATTTGCAGGAACGGGAGGGTTTACCGTAACAACGGTCAATAGCGGAGGAAAAGCGCTTGATTATAAGTATAAGAACATTCATCTGGATACGCTGTCGGTTAAGATTAAGGAGAGCTTTTTTGAGTTGGACGGGTCGCTGGTCCAATACCAAGACCATCCCACGTATGGCAATGGATTTCGCGGTGAGGTGAAGGCTACATTTACTCCTGGCATTTCGGGAGGAGCCGTTGCACAGTTTGGCTCTGTTAGAGGAATGCGCTACTGGTATGCCGATGCCTTTCTTAAGTTGGGACATCCGCTTGTAATTGGAACTGGGCTGGGCATTCAAGCATTCGGAGGCGGTGCTTACCAGCACATGAATGTTCTTAAGGTGGCCGATTTGACAGCACCTCGAGATTCAGGTGCAACCACAACTACGAGTCAGGATATGGACCGGTATACCTCCACCTATGTTCCCGATAGTACTATGGGGTTTGGAATAAAGGCCTCGGTAATGTTAGTTTCCTTGCCCACCGAAAAGGCCTTCAACGGTATGGTTACGCTGGAAACTAGGTTTACCAACAGTGGAGGATTGGATTACATGGGCTTTACCGGTGCCGTAAACTTTATGAAGGATCCCGGCACACCGGCAACAAGCGGTACGGGAATATCGGCCAACCTGAAGTTGGAGTATTTCGCATCCATAAGCACCTTCTCAGGAAAAATTGATGTTTATGCCAATCTTTACAATATACTAAAAGGATCGCATGAGAACAACCGGGCAGGAACCGCATTGCTACTATTCTCCCCGCAGGACTGGTATGTTTATATAGGTACCCCCGAAGATAGAATTGCACTCACCTTTATGGGCCTAGCCCAAGCTGATAGCTATTTTATGGTGGGAACTCTCATTGGCGATTTACCACCCGTTCCCGATCAGGTAAAATCCATTCTGGGTGAAATTGACTTTACCCAAAGCCGAAACCCCATGCTGCTTTCAAAGGGTAGCGGATTTGCTTTCGGGGCCTCGTTCAGCATTGATACCGGTGAAAGAACCTTTGCCATTTTCTACGGCTCCTTCTCCATGGGTGCCGGGTTCGACATACTTCTCCGCGATTATGGCGATGCCCACTGCGCGGGTCAATCTGGCCCCATAGGAGTTGATGGTTGGTATGCCAAGGGGCAACTTTACGCTTGGCTGAAGGCCGAAATAGGTGTCAAAGTGAAGATTTTTAGAAAGAAAAAGAAGTTCCAAATTCTTTCCATAGGAGCTGCCGTTGCATTCACGGCTCAATTGCCCAACCCTGTTTACCTAAAGGGGGTTGTTGGTGGACAGTATAGTGTTTTAGGAGGGATGGTAAAGGGGAATTGTCACTTTGAGGTAACCGTTGGTGAGAAGTGCGAAATTGTTGGGGGGAGTGCGGTTGCCGACATTGAGGTAATTTCGGAAATAACGCCCGGAACGGGAACCGACGAGGTGAATGTTTTTACTCTACCGCAGGTGGCCTTTAACATGCCGGTGAACAAGAATTTCCAGCTCATGGACATCGACGACAAGATGAAGAATTTCCGCATTGCACTGGACTACTTCAGGGTGACTAACAACGGCCAGCCCATTCAATGTCGCGAAAACTGGAACGACCAGAATGATGTATTAGCGTTGGAACCATTCAATGTCCTGCCCGGCAAAAAGGAACTGAAGCTGGAGGCTAAGGTTCACTTTGAGGTGCAGGAGAATGGGAATTGGAAAAACTATCTCGATAGCGCTGGAGCAGTGGAGACAGAGGGTAAGGAGGCCATAATAAAAACGGGTGAGGCGCCCGACTACCTACCCGAAAGCAACGTGGCCTATGAGTATCCTACAGCCAATATGCTCAACTTTTATAAAAGCGAGTATCCTCAAGGTTACGTTATTCTAAAGCAGGGTATGCCGGAATTATTTAAGCCGGAGGCCGGATGGAAGAAGAAGGCTCGTTTTACCTCTACGGGCGGTGAGTTGGAGAGCGACATAACGTATAGCGAGGCCGATAAGAAGGTTTACTTTAACCTTCCTCAGCTTACCAACCAAACCGTGTATACCATGGATATCATTAAGATACCTGCCAATGCACAAAATGTAAAAGCCGATACCAACCTTGTAAAGGTGGCTGAGGTGAGGGACAACGGCGATACCCTAACCACTAATACTTTAGAAGGAAACATAAACAAGGCCTCAGAGAAGAAGCTCTACTCATTGGATTTTAGGACAAGCCTCTACAATACATTTGCCGATAAGGCTAAAACATTTGTAAATCCATCTGGAATAAGACATTGGGTTTATAGCACAGTACACAGCTTTACCTTCTCCTATAATAGCCCAGAGCCATTTGATAAGTTCGAAAATGATAACGTTGGTGTTTCTGCCGTGCTACTTAATACTGAATGGTATCATGAGGTATTAGATACAGTTTGTTATGGACACTATCCCATAAAGCCCGAACTGACGGTGGATTGGAGAACAATTACAACAACAGGACCCTCCTCAGCACCAGTAAAAGCAGTTGAGGTAACCTCTACGCCTGAATCACTATCGGAAGGTGATATCAAAACAAAGACGTTTAATTATTCAAGCAGTATCACGGACTTCTACTACATGGTTGCCATATTTGCTTACAAGGATCATGTTGACCTAGTGAATAAGGCTGCCTACTACCTCTACAAGTATCCTAACGATCCACTTGTTCGAGCACTCTATACATCGGTGTTTTATTCAATTTATGAATTCCATCCATACTACATCAAGTTGGACTACAAACTTCCCGGCTTGAATACAATTACTTCGTCACCCGAAATACGATTTGATCTCTAGGCAATGAAAAAGGTATCGTTCATATTAGGATTACTTCTCTTTACCGGTGTAATCGGTAAGCAGGCCACTGCACAGCAGGCTGCCAAGCACCCTCTTTTTATGGTTGCCTACAGCGATAGTACTCAACACCTCTTGAGATGGGCACCCACCACAACCATTGCCTGGATGACCGGTATAAAGTATGGATACATGGTGGAGCGGGTTACAATTGCCCGCAATGGTGAGATACTGGAGAAGCAGGAGCACAGGCTACTCACCCCAACCCCACTGTTGCCCCTTAAGTTGGAGCAGTTTGAACCCATTGCCGATACCAGCGACATGGCAGCCGTGGCGGCTCAGGCCATTTATGGCGACGATGCCAAAGTGGATCCAACTGTAGACTATAGCTTTATTGACCTTATAAACAAGGCTCGGGCGCAGGAGGATCAACGAAACGTTGGCCTGCTGGTGGCCGATCGCTCCTTTGCCGTTGCCAAAATGATGGGGCTTGGTTTTGAGGATACCACCATGCGCAAGGGGGAGGATTACGTCTACAAGGTTTACTTCCCTACCGCCATCGACAGCACCCTTACCGACACGGCCTTTGCCTATATTGGAGCCAAGCGCCCCACCGAACTTCCCCGACCCTTTTTGGTAAAGGCAGAGGCGCAGCAGAAGCGAAACATTCTTGTTTCGTGGCCCACCGAGGTTTTTTATGGCATCTACTCCTTTTATAGAATAGAGCGGTCGCTCGATGGTGGTCATAAGTTTAATTCTCTCACAAAGGATCCATATATGAGCGTTAACCAGGTGGATAAGGGGATGACCTACTACCTCGATAGCCTACCTGCGGGAGCCAACGCGGCCTGGTATAGGGTCATCGGTCTCACACCCTTTGGCATTGCGGGGCCACCCTCCGATACCGTTGCAGCAATTCTCCAGTATGAGCAGCGACCCATTCCGCAAATCGACTCCATGGCCTTTACCGGCGATACCACCCTTTACGTTCAGTGGAGCGTACCGGCTAAGAGCGACTCCTTGGGGGGCAAGTATAGCATTATTGCCACCAGAACGCTTAAGGGTCAATATAAAACACTCGCCCGAAACATTCCGGCTGGCACCAGAAGTGCAACAGTAGGCGTGCAGAATGAATACCTGCTTTACGTAAACGTGGTGTTCAAAGATAACGCTGGCAAGGAGTACCTCTCGCTTCCCCGGATTTGCCAGCGCCCCGACTCCATTCCACCGGCACCCCCCATTGGGTTAGTCGGAAGCGTCGACTCCGTGGGAGTTGC
The DNA here is from genome assembly GCA_035529935.1 of Williamwhitmania sp. Taxonomy (NCBI): domain Bacteria; kingdom Pseudomonadati; phylum Bacteroidota; class Bacteroidia; order Bacteroidales; family Williamwhitmaniaceae; genus Williamwhitmania; species Williamwhitmania sp. The sequence goes on from DATKVT010000101.1 coordinate 13,248, forward strand.
CCATCTGCATTGGCTGCCTAACACCGAAGCCGACCTGCTGGGTTACAGGGTCTACTACAGCTTCGATCCTTCCGCGGAGTTTATACAGGCAACGGATAGCCTTTGCGTGAGCAACCATTTTAGCTACCAAACCCCACAGCGGGTGTTAAACCGCAGGGTTTACTTTATGGTTCTGGCTCTCGACCGCCGGTTTAACCGATCGGGCTTCTCCAAGGTAGCCTCCCTGCTGAAGGAGGATTGTATTCCACCCTCGCCACCCATTATGGATATTGTTAGCCAGCATGGCGATAGCCTTACCTTGAGGCTAATACCGAGCAGTAGTGGCGATGTGGCTTCCCATGAGCTGAGAACCCAATCGCTGGATGGTAAACTTAATATTGGTTTGGTGCTTAAAGTTTACAAGAATCAACCTGTGGACACCCTGCTACAATTAATGGCTCCCTCCGGCAGAAACCGTCTAACGTTGGTTGCCATTGATTCTTCAGGTAATCGAACAGCCTCCATACCGGTAACCGTTACAGGAACTACAAAGGTGAAGGGAAAGGAGAAGGGAATTGTAGACTATACCATCGATAGTGGGGTATTGATTTTTACCCTTGACAAAAAAGCACCAGAAGTTAAATATGCCATTATTTATTTGAAAAACCAAGAGACTGGAAACAAGCAGATGGTGGCAAGACTTTCTCCTATGCAATTCCCATATACCTATGGACGATTGCCAATTAATAGCAAGTTGCAGTTTGCCATCTCCATAGTTTTAGAAAACAATAAAGTTCAGGTTGAACAAAAGTTAATAGAGTTCTAGCCATGAAAAAGTTATTATTTGTAATTATAGTTCTACTATACCCGCTGTATTCCATTGCACAGCCCAATTTTGACAATTTTGCAATGAAAGATTGGGCATTTGGCTTCCATGTCTCATCTCAAACTCTAAATTACCATCCATCTTGCGAAAACGTAGTTTTGAATAGAGAAATAGGTGATGTAACTATTAATGGTAATACAACCCATTATTATCATTATGTTGTTGAAGACTGGTATAAGTTAAATAATATTTACAATAGTTTCTATGTGAATTTACAAGCTATTGTTACCAGATATACTTCTGCTGATTGTGAGGGAGCTGCTAATTTAACGGCAAATACATCTGATTATATTAATTATTTAGGCATAACAATTTCAACAAATAATGGTCTTACATGGCAGAATTTTCAAGGTTCAATAGATATAGGGATTACCCCACCTAGGCCAATAAGTCTCGACCTTTACTATAAACTTGAAGATGATACCCAGGGCGAAAGTGTTGGTTTTGTAATTCCTGGGGTAACTTATTCCTATAACGCAACATTTGATAATACATACACTGGGATATTGCCCGTCTACTATTATGGCACAGATAATTCAAGCGAATGGAAAGAGTTTAGTGGCTTGTCACATGTATTTACAGAGGAGGAGTTAGCTGGTGCAAATACTGTATATGTTAGAGCATATGGGTATAGACAAGATGGATCACCTGATTTGCAATATAGCGCAGGCTATATTCAGAAAGTATATTCCATAAAACGACTGCCAAACCTGACTGTAAATGAAAAAAAGTTATGCGGGACAGATAAATATACATTTACAATTACTCCAAGTGAGACTTTAGACATTTTTCCCAATATAAAAGTTGCTTATAAATTAGGGGGTAATTCTACAAATGAACAAACCATTAGTCTGACAAAAGATACTCCGGTAAACTATCAAATAGTTTCTTCTGAAAGAGAAACAATAGGATCAAGCGTGGTTATAATTTTTTACGGATCAAAACCTGCTCCAATTTTTACAAAAGTTATTTCTCAAGCACTGCCATTTAAGCTTTATCAAGCTCAGGTAACAGACCTTGTGGGTTGCCCCGGAGCAAGCGGAAGCATAACTTTTACTGCCCCTACAGCCACCCAACAGAATAACTTTAATTATAGTTACTCTAAAGATAACGTAGTATATGGAAACAATCCAACGATAGATGTCAATGTTGATGGAACCTACCAACCATATTACAAAGCCATAAAAAACAGCAACGCCTATTGCTATCAGCAAAGTTCTGTAACGGTAGCTGATAAACGTGTTAACGACCAGCGATTTACAGTGACAGCAAATGATGCTCTATGCAATGGTGGTTATGGTTCAATTAAAGGGGCATTATCTTCAGATGTGGGTGGTTATCCAAATAACTTCAAAATGGTTGTTAACAAGTCAGATTACTCATTTAGTGGTGGTATTGCACAAGATAACATAGCAAATGTAGGCAGTTATACGGTAAGCTTAAGGTATGGATCTGATGTTTGTACTTTTAATACTCCTAAAACTGTTTCGGTAAATCAACCTTCAGTGTTATCGGTAAATCAACCTTTTGTTGTTCACGTTGCTAATTTTGGAGGAAGCACTGGGAGCATTAACTATTCTATATCTGGTGGTACCGCAAATTATAGCGTCACCTTGCTCAAGGGGGCTTTAATAATCACCACAATAAATGCGTCTCCTTCATCTGGCATATTTTCTAACCTCAGTGCCGGAACTTATACTATTAGTGTGACTGATAGCCATGACTGTAGCATATCATCAAATAACATAGAAATTTACCAACCCTCAAGTGCTCTTTCATTAAGTGTTACTGGTCATACTGATGTTACCTGTAATGGCGGTAGCAATGGTTCGGTTACTCTGAATGGTAGCGGTGGCTGGCCACCACTCAAATACAGTTCTGACGGAACTACTTATCAAACTAGCAATGTGTTAACAGGTCTTTCTGCAGGTGCTTATACAA